>NZ_JAUAOA010000007.1 GCF_030542965.1 Azotosporobacter soli | reverse complement strand
AATATATTCTTCGGAAATGTTCACCTGTAAATTGACAATTGAGATGAAACTTCAGTTGCAAGGCGCGTCGAGCACCAGAGCGAAGGCGTAGCGGAAGCTACGTTGAGCGAGGAGCGCAGACAGCAACGCAGCAAATGAAGGATTCAGCGCAATTGGTATCCGGTGATGATGGCTGTGGGGTCCCACCTGTTCCCATACCGAACACAGCAGTTAAGCCCACATACGCCGAAAGTACTTGGCTGGAAGCGGCCTGGGAGGATAGGGAGTCGCCGGTTTTATTCCTCGGTAGCTCAGTTGGTAGAGCAATCGGCTGTTAACCGATCGGTCGTAGGTTCGAGTCCTACCCGGGGAGCCATTTTTAAAGAGTCTGCACAAGCAATTGCGCAGACTCTTTATTATTTTTGCGTAAAAAGTTTTTTCGTTGTCTTACTAGTTATTGTAGGGTAGAATATAGGTAATTAAAACCTGTCAAGGGTTTGCCTTCTTTGGTGTTGCCGTAATGCCTTGAAGAGTAAATGCGGTGAGGAATGGGAGATGACTGGCATATGTATACTTTTTGTCCGTTTTGTGGTCAAAAGTTGCCGCAAGGACCGACGTCCTTTGTCTTTTGTCCCTTTTGCGGAAAGGGATTAACAGAACCTTCGGCGACGCCAGCATCTTTAAATGCAATATCGTCGTTAGCGGAAAAGAAAGTGGCTCAGGCAGAACCAGAACCTGTAAAAGCTCTCGCAGAGCCGAGTGTGAATGCGACTGCAACTGCAACTGCAACTGCAACTGCAACTGCAAGCTCGAAAGTTGAGGTTTGCAATTTGATTTTGAAGGATTGCAGTAGTCCGGATTTATTGAAACGACGCTTGACGGGCGTATTATTACGCAGTCCGTTAGCCATTCAGATGGCTGTTGACCGCTTGCCTAGTATGCTTCTATACAAAAGCCGTACAACAGAGTTGCCATCGGTGATGGTTGTTCTGCGTGAGACAAAGTCTGCATTGACGGTTGTTGATGCAGCAAAAGAGGAAGATGAAATCGATTTGAGCGAAGTCTTAGTGGCTGCAGGGCGGCGTCAGGAATGGGTTTCCAGTCTGCCGGAGATTCTTTGGCAGGGAGAAGGACGTTTGGAATACATCGAGAACGTTCTTGTCGAGGGACAAGAAACGTTGCTAATCATCGGAGCCAGCAATTTATTTCTTATTGATGCGACTGCCTGGAAAGCAAAAACGTTAGGCTTTTTAGAAAAAGTGTTATTACAGACGGAAGGTCGTTTGCGCCTCGATGAATGGCAGATTGATTTTTCCAGTGAAGAAGTGGCTGCAAAGGTGTATGCTAGAATAAAACGTGATTCAATTTCAGCAAAAAAAGCTTGGATTTTTCAAGATCAATGCACTCTTTGTGCTTCCGTCAGCCAGTTTGACTTTCATACGATAATGGCAAAGGCAGAGCCCTGTTTGGCTTGCGGCGGAATATGCACGCGTACTGTTTTGTTTCAAAAACAAAACTAAATAAGAATGGGATGCCGACTGTAGTGGAAAACGCCATAGTCGGTTTTTTATCGTCAGGTCACGAATTTATTTATATCGCTAACTTCGATATGATACAATAACAAAATAGCTTTCAAGGATAAAGTGATGTAAGCAAGCGTTGGGAGGAATAAAAGGTGCGATTTGTGCCAAGAATTATTGAGTTGTCAAAACGCGAGCAGGTGCAGCGTGCAATGCAAGCTATCGGTTGTGATGTGCGCGGCATTGCTATTATGCAAGATAAGATATTATTTAAAGTTATGAAAATAGAAGGAATTGAAGCTAAAAATGCGAATTTATTAAAACAGACTTTTTTGGCAAAGGGAGGGGAAGTTGCGGTTGCACGAGGGGTGGCCGATTTGAGTGTGACGCATACCGACGTCATTATTTGCGCAACGCTAAAGCAATACCGATTGGCGATTGCCCAACTGAAACAGCAACCATGGGGCTTACCGGATATTGCGATGGCGATGGAGGAAACGCTTTACAACAGTGAAGCGAAGATGAAACGTGAATATACTTGGAAGGACAAACAGTTAGTTCTCCCAACGAAGCGTACCTTAGTCATGGGAATTTTGAATGTGACGCCGGATTCGTTTTCTGACGGCGGCCGCTTTAAAAACATGGATAATGCATTGCGCCATATGCAAGAGATGTGCGGTAGCGGAGCGGATATAATCGATATTGGCGCTGAGTCTACCCGGCCTTACGGCGAAAATCAAGCCATTGATGCGCAAGAGGAAATGGAGCGCTTGATGCCAACCTTGGAGAGACTTGTCAAGGAGTGTCCGATACCTATTTCCGTCGATACGTATAAGGCTGAAGTGGCGGAGGCTGCATTAGCAAGCGGAGCACACATGATAAATGACGTCTGGGGCCTACAGCGCGATGCGAATATGGTAAAAGTCATTGCACGACACAAGGTACCTGTCATTGTGATGCATAACCGCCAGGGTATCAACTTAGAGTCCGATATTATGCAGGACATTCTTAACTTTTTTAGTAAAAGCATTGAAATTGCTGAAGCGCATGGCATTTTAAGAGAACAGCTTATTTTGGATCCGGGGATTGGTTTTGCAAAAACAACTGAGCAGAATTTAAGCGTGTTGGCACGTTTGAGAGAACTTAAAGGATTAGGCTGTCCCATTCTCATAGGAACGTCACGTAAACGGTTTATTGGCGAAGTGCTGGATCTTCCGGTGGAAGATCGGGTAGAGGGCACGGCGGCTACCGTGGCCTGCGCTATTATGAATGGGGCTAAGATAATAAGAGTGCATGATGTAAAAGAAATGGTGCGTATCGCTCGTATGACGGACGCAATAACTAAGGAGGAGTTTTAATGAGCAACCGAATTGTACTGCATAATATGATGTTTTATGGTTTTCATGGGGTGCATGAGCATGAAAGAGAATTGGGCCAACGTTTTTATGTCGATGTGGAAATTTCGGCGGACTTATCAAAAGCAGGCGAAACGGATAATGTTGAGGAAACGATTGATTATTCAAAGGTGTATGGACAAGTGAAAAGCATTATGGAGAACCACCGTTTTCAGCTACTAGAAGCAGCCGGTACTCATATCGCAGATGTGATTTTGAAGAGCTATGCACTCGCGGATTCAGTGGCGGTAAGGATTCGCAAACCGGCCATTCCGTTGACGGGACAATTAGATTACATCCAAATGGAGACGATTCGGAGAAAAGAATAAATGATTTTTATTGGACTTGGCGCTAATCTGGGAAATCGAGAAAAATGCATTTGTGATGCGCTTCTGGCTTTGGAGGCGCATCCTGATATTTCACTAGAGAATTACTCGTCTTTTTATGAAACTGAGCCTGTGGGCAAGACGGACCAGCCCGATTTTATTAATGCCGTAGCCGAAATAAAAACGACAGTGAATCCTTTGGAATTGTTGAAGATTTGTTTGGACATTGAAGCAAAACTGGGGCGCGTTCGTGCGGAACGCTGGGGGCCAAGAGTCATTGACATTGATTTGCTCCTCTATAATCAAGTCGAAACAAGAATAACGGATTTAATTGAACTGCCGCATCCACGAATGTCTCAGCGTCGCTTTGTCTTGACGCCGTTAGTGGAAATTGCGGCGTCAGCCATGGTTGGAAATGAAACGGCAAGCGAGTTACTTGCTCGCTGTCCTGACAGCAGTAAAGTAAAGATATATATTGAACGCAAACAAGTGAAGGCTTGCTTGAAGGGGGCACAGCGGTGAGAGTATTGTTCATAAGTGCTCCGATCGGAGCGGGACATATCAAGGCGGCACAAGCTGTGTGCGAAGAATTACGCGTATTAGAGCCGGACGGTGTTTTTCAGGTTGTCAATATCTTTGATTTTTTGCCCCCAAGCTGGGGGCGCTTCATTTTAGCCTTCTATTTGAAAATATTAGCGCTATTTCCGCAAGCCTACGGCCTGATGTATGGCTGGGGAAATCAAAGTTCATTAGCCTTATGGGGGCGAAAACTGGTTAGTCGCTATTTGGCAAATCGGCTGGAACAGTATTTGACGGACTGGCAGCCGGATATGGTTGTGTGCAGCCATGCGACACCGGCAGGACTGGTCGCTGACCTGGTAAAGCGAAGACGGATTTTTGCACCTACCTTGGCGATTGTGACTGATTTTGTCGTGCATCGTCTTTGGATTTATCCTGAAATCGAGCAGTATGCGGTGGCTGACGAAAAATTGCGCGATTTTTTGCTGAAGTATGAAATTCCGACGCAACGGATAATGTGTAGCGGAATTCCGGTAGGCGCGGAATTTTCTGAAGCGGTGCAGAAGGAAGATGTGTTGTCCGAGTTAGGGTTGGCAAAAGAAAAACAGACCGTCTTACTAATGGGCGGCGGTGCGGGACTGTTGCCGATGGAAGCTATTATTTTGGCTGGCGTTGAACAATTAACCAATGTCCAATGGATTGCGATAGCCGGCCAGAATCAAAGATTACAAAAAAAATTAATAGAAATTGAGGCTCTCTACCCGGAACGGGTAAGGGCAGTCGGGTATACGCAACAGGTGCATCGTTTTATGGCAGCTGCCGATGTTCTGGTATCGAAGCCAGGAGGCCTTACGGTCGCGGAATCGCTTTGCAGGCAAATGCCGCTAGTCATATACCGGCCGATTCCAGGGCAAGAAGAAGCCAATACAACATTTTTAATAGAACATGGCGTTGCGGTGCGTGCGGAAACGGTACAGGACGTTGTGGGAAATTTAATGAAGCTGCTGTGTGAGGACAGTGTTCCGCTGGAAAACATGCTGCAGAGGATAAAACAACTGCGACGCCCAGAGGCTGCAAAGCAGATTGCGTTACTGATAAAAGAAAGAATTAAAAGCAAAAACAATGAAAAATGTTGACTTTTTCACAGGAGTTTGCAATATTAAATAGAATGGCAAACTAATTAACGCTCATTTTACAATTCGCGAAACAAAAATATTGCAGTCACACTCTTTCTTTGCTGCCCGATTGAAAACCCGTGCGTCGTTAGCCGCGTTCTATTTGCGAAGCAACAGGTCAAAGGAGGTTTAGCATGGAAAGATGGTATCGTGCTGCGCTGCAAGGCCTTGAGGGAATTGGCCAAGGCAGAATGACAAGGCTGATTGCTTATTTCGGCAGTGCACAGCAAGCCTGGCTTGCAAGCCGCGAGGACTGGGGCGCGTCGGGCTGTGTTCCTGCGGCAGTTTGTGAAGCGTTGCCTGAGGGGCGACGCTTTCAGGCCGTCGAAGAATTGGCAAGTTCTATGGAGAAGCAGGGTATTCGTATTTGCCTGTTAGAGGATGAGGACTATCCGGTGCTGCTGCGTCATATTTGCCGTCCGCCGTTGCTGTTTTATTATTATGGACGATTGCCGAAGTGCGACCGAACGATGGCGGTTGTCGGAACGCGTAAAGCGTCGAATTACGGCTGCAATGCAGCGAAAAAACTGGCCGAAGAATTGGCGCGTGAGAAATTTTGGGTGATCAGCGGAGCTGCGCGGGGCATTGACGCAGCGGCTCATCGCGGTGCGCTGAGCGGCGGTGGGCAAACATTAGCCGTGCTGGGCTGCAGTATCAATACGGTCTATCCGGCAGAGCACCGGCAGCTGCTTAAACAGATTGTCGATGGCGGCGGAGGTGTCATCTCTGAATACCCTCCGGGAACGCCGCTGAACAAAGGTCATTTTCCGGCACGCAATCGAATTATCAGTGGCCTGTCACGAGGCGTTGTTGTTGTAGAGGCGGCGCAACGCAGTGGTGCGCTGATCACGGCTGATTTTGCCCTGGAGGAAGGCCGTGACGTTTTTGCCGTTCCGGGCAGTATTTTTTCTTCAACGAGCCAAGGGACACACCAGCTGATCGAACAAGGCGCAAAGCTGACGTCTTGCGTGCAAGATATTTTAGCGGAGTATGGTGAGAGTAGTAAAAGGATAGCAAGCGAAAGCGAGGAACATTCCTTGCAAGGAATGGAGGCTACGCTGTATAACGTTCTCAGTTATGAAGAGGCGCAGACCACAGATGAAATCATCATGCGAACCGGTTTGCCTGCGCCGGAAGCGGCGCATGGTTTACTGCTTCTAGAATTGCGTGGTTTTATTGCGGAGCAGGAAGGGAAACGATATATTCGTGTGGCACGGGAGGGTATCAGGTGAGTAAATCCTTAGTAATTGTGGAATCGCCGGCTAAGGCGAAAACAATAGAGAAATTTCTTGGGCGTAATTACACGGTAAAGGCATCGATGGGTCATTTGCGTGACTTGCCTAAAAGTCAATTTGGCATTGATGTAGAGAATGAATTTACGCCGAAATATATTAATATCCGTGGTAAAGGTGATCTGATCAAATCATTGCGTCTTGCTGCCAAAAATGCGACGAATGTTTTTCTGGCGTCTGACCCGGATCGCGAAGGCGAAGCGATATCATGGCATTTGGCTCATTTGTTGGGCTTAGAAGAGACACAGGCTTGTCGCATTGAGTTTCATGAAATAACAAAAACCGCGATTCAGGCGGCGATTAAGAAACCGCGTAATATTGATCTTGCGCGCGTCGATGCGCAACAAGCCAGACGTTTGCTTGACCGACTGGTCGGTTATAAGCTAAGTCCGTTGTTGTGGCGAAAGGTTAGAAAAGGACTTAGCGCCGGACGGGTGCAGTCTGTGGCCGTACGGATGATTTGTGATCGGGAAAAAGAAATCATGGCGTTTGTGCCGGAAGAGTATTGGAGCATTCAGGTTAAGCTGCGCGACAAAGCCAAAGGTTCACTCTTCGATGCGCAATTGATGAGCGTTGACGGCAATAAAGTACAGGTCAGCAATCAGGCTGAGGCAGAACGGATCAGCGAAGACTTGGAAAAGGCTGATTATCAGGTGAGCGAAGTCAAGAAACGCGAGAGACGGCGCAATCCGGCGGCTCCGTTTATCACCAGCAGTTTGCAGCAGGAAGCTGCGCGCAAACTCGGCTTCACGTCGCGGCGAACGATGATGGTAGCGCAACAATTATACGAAGGCCTTGAGATGGGGAAATCCGGTCCCGTTGGTTTAATTACGTATATGCGTACCGATTCGGTGCGGACAGCTGAGAGTGCCATTGAAGAAGTGCGTGCGTACATTGCTGCACGATTTGGCAATTCACATTTGCCGGAAAAACCCAACACATATACGAATAAAAAATCACAAGATGCGCATGAAGCGATTCGGCCGACGCAAATGGACTTTACGCCGGAAGCGGTGGAAAAATATCTTTCGAAAGAACAGTTCAAATTATACAAATTGATTTGGGATCGATTTGTGGCCAGTCAGATGGTTCCGGCCCTCTATGATACGGTAACGGTTGATATCAAGGCGGCTCAATATGGTTTACGGGCGACGGGGTCGCAGCTTAAATTTTCGGGCTTTATGCATGTTTACAGCGAAAGCCGCGATGACAGCGAAAAAGAAAAAGATGTCTTGTTGCCAGAAGTAGTAGTCGGGCAGGCGTTGCCGCTGTTCAAAGTTTTACCGAAGCAACATTTTACAGAACCGCCGCCGCGCTATTCGGAAGCCAGTCTGGTCAAGATTCTTGAAGAAAAAGGCATCGGACGTCCAAGTACCTATGCGCCGATCGTTGAGACGATCATTGCGAGAGGTTACGTCATTCGTTCGGAAAAACGTTTTGAGCCAACGGAGCTGGGGTTTGTCGTCTTGGATTTGCTGAAAGAATATTTCCCGGATATCGTAAATATTGAATTTACGGCAGGGCTTGAAGCTCGCTTGGATGAAATTGCCGAAGGGCGTGATTCAAGACTGACGTTGTTAAAAGATTTTTATGGTCCTTTCGGCATAAGCCTCGCTCATGCCGAGGAAGCCATCGGCCATGTTGAATTGCCGGTAGAAGAGTCGGATGTGATTTGCGAATTCTGCGGACGTAATTTAGTCGTTAAACGCGGCAAGTTTGGAAATTTTTTGGCGTGTCCCGGTTTTCCGGCCTGCCGCAATACGAAACCGATTTTAAAAGAACTTGATGTGGCATGTCCTAAATGTGCGGGAACGCTGGTGGAACGAAAAACAAAGCGCGGTAAAGTCTTTTATGGTTGTCAAAAATATCCGGAATGCGATTATATGACCTGGGATATGCCGATGAAAGAAAATTGCCCCGTCTGCCAATCGTTCATGTTGAAACATAATATGAAAAATGGCCGTTTTACGACGCACTGCAGCAATGATGCCTGCAGCACACGTCAAGAAGCGATTGCGGCAGAAAAGCAAAAGAACGAGAAAGTGACAAAAACAAAAGCGGCCAAAGGCAAAACGGCCGATACTGTAAAAAGCGCGAAAGGCAAAGGGACACCTAAAGTAAAAAAAGCGCCGAGCAAACGAACGAAGAAGACTGCTAAAACGGATGAAGAGACAAAGTAGGAGGAAAATGCGTGTCTAACAAGGTAACGGTAATCGGTGCCGGTCTGGCTGGCAGTGAGGCTGCCTGGCAAGCGGCTGAGGCGGGTGCTGATGTTGTTTTATATGAAATGCGGCCCAAAGTGATGTCGCCGGCGCACCATAGCGGCGATTTTGCCGAATTGGTTTGCAGCAATTCGCTGCGCGCCGCTAATGTGGAAAATGCGGTTGGTTTGCTAAAAGAAGAAATGAGACGATTAAATTCGGTGATCATGCGGGCGGCGGATGCAAATCGTGTTCCGGCTGGCGGCGCTTTAGCCGTAGATCGTGATGGTTTCAGTCAACAGGTTACCGATTTGCTGCGCAGCCATCCTCGCATTGAGGTACGCGATGCAGAAGTGACGGAAATTCCGCAAGATCGTCCGTTGGTCATTGCCAGCGGCCCGTTGACTTCGCCCAAACTTTCCGAAGCGATCGGCGCATTAACGGGTAAAGACTATTTTTATTTCTATGATGCCGCTGCGCCTATTGTGACGGTCGATAGTCTTGACATGGATAAAGTGTTTCGCGCCGCACGGTATGGCAAAGGAGACGAAGATTATCTCAATTGTCCGATGAACAAAGATGAGTATGAGGCCTTTTGGCAGGCGCTGACGACGGCCGAGATGGCTCCGACAAAAGAATTTGAAAAAGCGATTTTTTTTGAGGGCTGTATGCCGGTTGAAGAAATGGCGTCGCGCGGCATCGATACCCTGCGCTTTGGCCCATTGAAACCGGTTGGGCTTGATGATCCGCGAACGGGACGCTGGCCTTATGCTGTCGTGCAACTTCGCCAGGACAATCAGGCGGGAACGCTTTACAATCTGGTTGGTTTTCAGACACATTTAAAATGGCCGGAACAAGAGAGGGTCTTTCGTATGATTCCCGGTTTGGAGAAAGCTGAATTCATTCGCTTTGGCGTAATGCATCGCAATACGTTTATAAACTCGCCGCTGCTGCTCGATGCGACAATGGCGATGCGCGAAGCGAGGGGGATTTTCTTTGCCGGACAAATTACCGGTGTCGAAGGCTATGTCGAATCGGCGGCATCCGGTTTGATCGCTGGATTGAATGCGGCGCGGTTGCTGCAAGGCAAAGAGTTAATGACCTTACCAGAGACGAGCGCGCATGGTGCGTTATGTCGTTATATTACGACCGCTGACCCGAAACATTTTCAACCGATGAATGTCAATTTTGGTCTATTGCCGCCATGGGGGGAACGGATCAGAGACAAGAAAGCAAAGAATGCTTTGATTGCAGACCGTGCACTTAGTGCTCTTGCTGAATTTATAGAAAAATTAGACAATAACCTTGCATAATCCAAAAGAGTATGCTAACATAAATTAGAAAATTTATATTCCACAATTCGACAAAACGTAAGGTTGAGACAAAATGGAAACTGATAGCGAGTTAATACGTCGCTTCGTCACCTATCTGCATCTAGAAAAAAACGCCTCGCCACACACCGTGCTGAACTATCAAGCTGATATACGGCAATTCTTGGAGTTCATGCAAGTACAGGAGGTTGTGGGTGAGGTGATTTTTCGTACCGTTACTCCAATGGTGATTCGCGCTTATCAAGCGGAAATGCAGCGTAAAGCGTATTCGACGCGTACGATTGCAAGACGGATCACGAGTCTGCGCTCCATGTATCGATTCTTTTGCCGTGAAGGCATCATGGATGATAATCCGTTTTTGGCGGTTCGTGCGCCGCGCTTCGAAATTAAGGCGCCCGCGCTTTTGACGCAGCAGGAAATCGAAGAAATGTTGGCGCTGACGGGTCCAGATGCAATAGGGCTGCGCGATCGAGCCGCGTTAGAGTTGCTTTATGCTGCAGGTCTCCGGGTGAGTGAGTTAACAGGCCTTACGCTCGTTGATCTTGAACTGCAGGCAGGCTATGTGCTGATATACGGTAAGGGGACGCAGGAACGAATGGTCCCGATTGGCAGTGCTGCAAGGGCGGCAATTGCTGCTTATCTAACACAGGGACGGCCGATGTTAATTGCAAAAAATTCCGAGTGCCGGCAGGAACGATTATTTTTGAACAGCCGGGGCGGTTCCTTAAGTGACCGCAGTATTCGGCGAATCGTTAACCGCTATGTGAAAGAGTTGGCATGGGATAAGAAAGTCAACCCGCAGATGCTGCGTCATAGTTTTGCGGCGCATTTGCTGCAGGCTGGTGCACCGGCGGAAGCGGTGCAGCTGATGTTAGGGCATACAAGCATGGCGGAAGTGAATTTATATCCGGACGCAAAGCGGGCTAATATGAAATGCGTCTATCAAAAAACGCATCCGCGAGCTTAGTAAGACAAACTCTGCTGACTTGATTCCAGGATTACAGGGAAGAGTGAACCAGGGTCGTAGTCGCTTTATTTTATAAACCAGCAATATTTAATTTAAAGAATAGGAAAGGTAGGAGATAATTGTGTTGTCAATGTTAGAAAGAACACGTAAGATCAACAAATTACTGCAAAAATCGGAAAAGGTAGCCTTTGACGAAGTTTCGAGGGTTTTAAGTAATGTTATGAGCGCCAATATTTATATCGTGAGCAAGGAGGGCGAAATCCTCGGCTATGCGCTGCTAAATGAATTTGAGTGCGAACTGATGCGCGACAAAGTGTTGTTGCAGGGGCGTTTTCCGGAACGCTACGTAGAGTGGCTGTTGAAGGTGAATGAAACATCGCCGAACCTGACGCTTGACGGCGGGTTGTGTGCATTCAGTGAAGGAACGCCTTGTATTTTCACCGGTAAATTCAGTACGATAGTACCCATTCATGGCGTTGGTGAACGAATCGGTACTTTGATCGTGGCAAAATTCCATGCTGAATTCAATGATGATGATTTGATTCTCGCTGAGTATGGCGCAACGGTTGTCGGGATGGAGATTTTGCGTGATCGTACGGAGCGGATTGAAGAAGAGGCGCGCAAAAAGGCGACAGTGCAGATTGCGCTCGGAACCTTATCGTATTCCGAACTGGAAGCCGTTATGCATATTCTTAGTGAATTGGACGGCAATGAAGGACTCTTGGTCGCCAGCAAGATCGCCGATCGCGTCGGCATTACCCGTTCCGTTATCGTCAATGCCTTGCGCAAATTCGAAAGCGCCGGCGTGATCGAGTCGAAATCTCTCGGGATGAAGGGGACGTATATCAAAGTACTGAATGATTTGCTGCTGGATGAGTTGAAAAAGTTAAAGAAGTAAAATAAATGAAATAAACAAGCAATTACGCGAAAGACAAGGTAAAATAGGTGAAGTGCGGTCTAGTACCGAACTTTACCTATTTTTATTGTTAACATAGATGCGAAATCTGTGGAAGCGAAAATAAGAACAGTGCGAAAGGCCTTGAAAGTAAAACGTGGGAGATATTGTAAAGATTTAAAAATAATTAAATAATTACAGGAAATGCAAGGATTTTGCAGGGGTGCGTAGAAATAACTATAAAATATAGAAGTCCGACATTTTATGTAGAAAAGCATAGATTATGAAGAGTGGAGGAATCAGCATTATGTTGAAGGCTCTGTTGGGATCGCCAAGAGTCGATATCTTGGAAAAAGCAATCGGCGCATCAACGCTGCGGCAAAAAGTAATCAGCGATAATATTGCGAACGTTAACACGCCGAAGTTCAAAAAAAGTGAAGTGCAGTTTGAAGAATTGCTGGCCAAAGAGATGTCGCAGGACAAGCTGCAAATGGCGCGCACCAATGCTGCCCATATGCCGATGCAGGCTGAAGGGATTCCGGGGCCGCGCGTCAATACCATCACGCAAACCAGTTATCGAACTGACGGCAATAACGTTGATATTGATACGGAAATGGCTGGTATGGCGAAGAATAACATTTACTATAATGCGGTGGTTCAACAGTTATCGGGTTATTTCAGCGGACTGCGATCCGCGATTAAAGAAGGGAAGGGATAATCTTGCGTTTGTTTGGTGCGATTGATGCTGCGGCATCGGGATTGACAGCAGAAAGATTGCGAATGGATGTTATTTCTAACAACATTGCGAATGTGAACACGACACGTACGGCGGAAGGCGGTCCTTACCGGCGTCAAATGCTTGTCTTTGCGCCGCGAACCCAGGAGAATTCTTTTGCCGGCATGTTATCGCGACAAATGGGGAAGAATTCCGAGGTTGGCGAAGGCGTCAGGGTTGTCGAAATTAAAAAAGACGATGCGTTGCCGCGCAAGGTGTACGATCCACGGCATCCGGATGCGAATGCGGATGGCTATGTGGATATGCCAAATATCAGCGTTGTTACTGAAATGGTGGATATGATCACAGCTTCGCGAGCCTACGAAGCGAATGTTACTTCGGTCAACACGGCAAAGTCTATGGCGCTAAAGGCGCTGGAAATTGGTCGCTGATTTGGTGAGAGGGCAGGAGGAAAGGAATGCAAATTGATGCGATAAAGTTAATCCCCGTATCGGTAAAACCGGTTAGCGGTCAAGTCACTGCACAGGTAGAGACGAAAAGCTTTGGGGCTTTCTTGACGGAGGCGCTTGATGACGTCAATGCGTTGCAGCATAAGGCGGCCAAAGCATCCGTCGATTTGGCTGCGGGAAAAATTGAGGATATTTCGCAAGTTACGATTGCTGCGGAAAAAGCAAATATTGCGATGCAGTTGACAATGACGGTACGCAACAAAGTGCTTGACGCGTATCAAGAAGTTATGCGGATGCAGGTGTAAGGAAAAACGTTATTTTAAGTCGTTTGAAAGGGTGGAACAATGGCTGACTGGAAAGAACAGTCCTTGCGCCTGTGGCAAAAGCTGAGTAAAAAAGAGCAGTATATGGTCATCGGTACGGCTGTCATGATTTTTGTAGCGGTATTAGCCTGGGGCTATTTATGGGGCGGCCGTACAGATTATGTACCTCTTTTTACTGACATGGAAACAAAAGATGCTGGCGAAGTTCGCGAAAAGTTGAAAGAGATGAAGGTGAGCCATGAGATTGGTACAAATGGCACAACGATTCTTGTTCCCGCGAAAGACGTGTATCGGATCCGTTTGGATCTGGCCAGCCAAGGCTTGCCACGAGGCAATAAAGGCTTCGAATTGTTTGATCAGAATAAGTTTGGCGCAACTGAATTTCAAAACAAAGTGAATATGCTTCAAGCGCTGCAAGGCGAATTGTCGCGAACCATTGAGCAATTGTCGGAAGTCGAAAAAGCTCGGGTTCACATTGTGATGCCGGAAGACAGTTTGTACAAGAAGAATGAGAAACCGGCGTCGGCTTCGATTATGCTTAAATTGCGCCCTTCGGCTCAATTGTCGCGTGATCAGGTGAAAGGAATCGTCAATTTGGTGGCGCACAGCATTCAAGGACTGAAGGCGGAGAACATCACGGTTGTCGACCAGATGGCCCGAGTGCTCAATGAGGATGATGATGCCGCAGGTGTAGCGAATCGCGGCACGGTTACCCAAATTGAAATGACGAAAAAAGTGCAGGATAGCCTGCAAAAAAGCGTGCAGACGCTGTTAGAACAGGTATTAGGTCCGAATAAAGCCGCAGCACGGGTTAATGTGGAACTGACATTTGACCAGCGTACTACCGATCGCCAGGTATTTGAACCGGTTGTCGATGATAAGGGGATTGTCCGCAGTTCGCAGGAAATGACGGAGAATTTCAAAGGGACGGCACAAGCGCCTGGCGGCGTACCGGGGGTAACCTCAAATATCCCTGGCTATGTGACGAACAGCAATAATAATCAATCGAATTATGAAAAGAAAGAAGTAACTCGTAACTACGAAATCAATGAGCTGAAAGAAAAGACGGTGGCTGCACCAGGTTCGATCAAGCGTCTGACGGTTGCGGTGCTGGTTGACTCTAGCATCAATAAAGACCAACAGGACAGTTTGGCGAAAGCCGTTGGTTCGGCTATTGGCATCAACCCAAACCGTGGCGATTTGATTTCAGTTGAAAGTCTGGCCTTTAATACGGAACTGGCTGATAAGCAGCGCAAAGAAGAAGAAGATCGGGCGATGCAGCAGAAAATGTTGCTGTGGGCAGCGATCGCTGCGGTTGTTTTAGCTATTTTGGCCGGCTTCTATGCTTGGCGTTTACGTCAACGCAGACAACAATTGCAAGAAGATATGCAGCAAATGTCGATGGAAGAATTTGATGAAGCTATCGTTGAAGCGAAACAAGAAATGACGGAAGAAGAAAGAGCTAAACTCGCTCAACGCGAAGAAATCGAAAAACTGGCTAAAGCCAAGCCGGAAGATGTGGCTCAATTGATCAGAGTGTGGTTGACAGAAGAGTAATTCAGGAGTGAGGATATGTATCAGTCTACTGAAATGAACAATAAGCAAAAAGCCGCCATCCTGCTGATCGCATTAGGTCCGGAAGTTTCTTCGCAGGTTTTTAAATATTTGCGCGAAGACGAGATTGAAAAAATTACGCTGGAAATAGCCAATCAGCGTAAAGTATCGCAGGAACAAAAAGATAAAGTGTTGGCCGAGTTTTTTCAAATGGCCATGGCGCAGGATTATATTTCTTCCGGTGGTCTCGATTATGCGCGGGAGGTACTGGAAAAAGCGCTGGGGTCCGACAAGGCGGTTGCGATTATCAATCGTTTGACTTCGAGCTTGCAGATTCGGCCTTTCGATTTTGCACGCAAAACGGATCCGGCGCAGTTGTTGAACTTCATTCAAAACGAACATCCGCAAACGATTGCCCTGATCATGGCGTATTTGTCTCCGGAGCAGTCAGGGACGATTCTATCTTCATTGCCGTCAGAGCGGCAAGTGGATGTTGCAAAGCGGATTGCGACGATGGATCGAACCTCGCCGGACGTCTTGAAGGATGTGGAACGAATTCTCGAACGAAAGTTGTCTTCGCTGGTTACGCAGGATTTCACTGCCGCGGGCGGCATCGACAGCATCGTAGAGGTCTTGAACCGTGTTGACAGGACGACAGAGCGTACGATCATTGAAAACTTGGAGATTCAAAGTCCCGAATTGGCAGAAGAAATCAAGCGGCGTATGTTCGTCTTCGAAGATATCGTATTGCTTGACGACCGTTCGTTGCAGCTGGTGCTGCGTGAAATCGAGTCCAAAGATTTGGCGTTGGCGCTCAAAGGCTCTTCTGGCGAAGTTGGGGAGAAAATCTACAAGAACATGTCAAAGCGTGCGTCCGAGATGTTGAAGGAAGAGATCGAGTACATGGGACCGGTCAGAATCCGCGATGTCGAAGAAGCGCAGCAAAAGATTGTCAACGTTATTCGTCGCCTAGAAGAATCGGGAGAAATTGTAGTGTCCCGTGGCAAAGGAGACGAGATTATTGTCTAAGATTATCAAGTATGTTTCATTGAATGAGGCGCCGCATATTGTGGCGGTGCCGTTTCCCCTTGCTCCGGCAATGGAAGAAACGCACCGTGAGTTGGCGTCTTCGGGAACGGACGAAGACGCAGTCACGGCAGAAACAATGGAAGAAGAAGCGCGACATATCATTGATGAAATGATGAAACTGGCTCATAGTGAAGCGGAAACCATTCGTGATGAAGCTAAGACCGAAGCGCAGACCATGCTTGATGAGGCTGCCGTTCAGGCTGAGGACGTGAAGGAATTTGCGCGAAATGAAGGCTATAAGGCCGGTTATGAAGCCGGAGAGCAGGCTGCGCAGATTGCTGTAAGAGAAGAAATGGCAAACGAACTGCAACGATCTGTCGCACAAGCCGAAAAATTAATTGCGGCGGCAAAATTTGAAGGCCAGGAAATGATATTGGCAGCAGAACGTCAAATTATTGAGCTTACACTGGCTATAGCCAGTAAAGTGTTAGCTCGGGAAATAGAAGAAAATCCGATGGTCATACTACCGATCGTGAAAACGGCGTTAGCCAAAGTAAAAGATCAAGATGAATTCAATATCAGAGTCGAACCGGAAGACTATGAGGTGTTGCTGCATGCCAAGCATGATCTGCAAATGATGCTTGGCCGGGATCAGGGAATTACAATCACAGCTGACCGTACTCTGGCAAAAGGAGACTGCATTATTGAGACGCCCTATGGCAACGTGGATGCAAAAATTGATACGCAATTGGAAAATGTCAAGAAAGCGCTACAGGGAGTTATGCCGTGATGGAATTTAATGCAGAACGCTATATAGGTGCCATTCAAACCGGCGAAATGATGAAGGTTGGCGGCAAGGTCACGCAAATTGTCGGCTTAGTCATCGAATCCCAGGGGCCGAGCGTTAATCTGGGTGATCTTTGTTACATCCGAGCGCGCAATGATGATCAGGTCATTCCTGCTGAGGTGGTTGGTTTTCGCAATGAGCGGGTTCTTTTGATGCCGGTTGGTGAGATGCATGGTTTGGGGCCGGGGTGTGAAGTCTTTTCCGCTAACCAGACGCTCAAAGTTCAGGTAGGACCGCATCTTTTGGGGCGAATTCTCGATGGACTGGGTAACCCGATTGATGGGAAAGGGCCTCTCGAGGGCGGCCAGCTCTATCCGCTGCACAATGTGCCGCCGCCGCCAATGTCGAGGCCGCGCATAGCAGAGACGCTTACTGTCGGAGTGCGGGCGATTGATGGCCTTTTGACATTGGGCAAAGGGCAGCGTGTTGGCATCATGGCGGGTAGCGGCGTTGGCAAGAGTACGTTGCTGGGCATGATTGCCCGAAACACCGAAGCGGATATCAATGTCATTGCGTTGGTGGGAGAACGGGGACGTGAGGTAAGAGAATTTATCGAACGGGACCTTGGCGAAGAGGGGATTAAACGATCTGTCGTCGTGGTAGCGACTTCCGATCAACCGGCGTTGGTCCGGTTGAAAGGAGCGATGACCGCGACCGCCATTGCAGAATATTTTCGCGATCAGGGCAAGGACGTTATGCTGATGATGGATTCCGTTACCCGCTTTGCGATGGCACAGCGCGAAATAGGTTTGACTGTCGGCGAACCTCCGGCAACACGCGGCTATACGCCGTCGGTGTTTTCAATTTTACCGAAACTATTGGAACGAACAGGTACCGGAGAACGCGGTTCCATCACTGGCATTTACACGGTGCTGGTTGACGGCGATGATATGAACGAACCAATCGCCGATGCGGTGCGCAGTATTTTAGATGGACACATCGTATTATCGAGGGCCATCGCAGCGCAGAACCATTATCCGGCGATTGATGTACTGGCAAGTGTAAGCCGGGTTATGATTGAAATCGTCAACCAAGAGCATTATTCGGCTTCACAACGAATCAAGTCGGTCATGGCAACGTATCGTGAGGCGGAAGATTTGATCAACATTGGCGCTTATGTTGCCGGAAGCAATCCGCAGATTGACCATGCTGTGAATATGATCCAATTAATCAAGGAATTTTTGCAGCAACAAGTATACGAACAAGTCGGAATGGAAGAAACGCTGGCAAGGATGCTACCGTTAGGAACGGGGTGAACTGACTCATGCATGCCTTTCGATTTCGCCTGCAGGCTTTGCTGAAATATCGAACGATGCAAAAAGAACAGGCGCAGGCAAATTTATTGGAGGCGGCTGCAATATTGCGTCAAGAACAGCAAGTGTTGCAGATGTTAGAAGGCAAATGGCAGGAAAACATGAGCAGTTTGCGCGAGCTGAGGCAAAATGGGGCGGCGAATCTTGTTGAAATGTTTAAGCTGTATGAATTATATTTCGATAAGTTAAGAGAAGATATTCATTCACAAAAAAAACAAATTGCAGCGGCGGCAGTTCGGCACGACGCATGTCTCAAGGCGCTGGCTGAAGCGTTAAAACAGGAAAAAGTCGTGGAAAAAGTCAGAGAGAAAAAATATCAGCAGTATCAGCAAGAGTGGTTAGCCGAAGAACAGAAAACGCTCGATGAAATCGGCCTGCAACTCTATGTGCGTGATCGATAAGGGTGGGAATGAAATGGATGGAATGTCAAAAGTGATGCAGCGGATGGCGGCCATCGAACAGCGTTTTGGAATGGCGGCATCCACGTCCGTTGCTCCAGAAAATGGAGAGTTTGCAGCGGCGCTTAAGCAGGCGACCGCAGTAAATGAAAAAAGTTATGATCCGTCGACGCAGGATGTTGTCAAAATGTTGCAGTTTTCGGCCAAACAGCATGGGGTAGATCCTAAGTTAGCTCTGGCTGTAGCAAAAACAGAGTCAAACTTTTCGCCAAACGTTGTTTCCTCGGCAGGCGCGATCGGCGTAATGCAGCTGATGCCGGATACTGCTAAGGGGCTTGGAGTAAAAGATCCTTTTGATGCACGGCAAAATGTGGATGGCGGCGTGCGATACTTAAAAGAATTACTGGGAACCTTTGGCGGTGATGTGAAAAAAGCGGTAGCCGCATACAATGCAGGTCCGCAAGCGGTTCAATCCTATGGTGGCGTTCCGCCGTATTCTGAGACGCAAAACTATGTAAATAAGGTAATGGCGGATTGCCAGTAGGTGACGAGACCGAAGATAAGGTGGTAGGTGTGCATGGCTGACAAGGCGAAAAAGCTGGATGAGAAAAATATAGATGCGAAAAAGTCGGCCAAAGGCGGTCAAACCGATAAGCCGGTTAAGCGAGGCAGGGGCTGGTTGAAATGGCTGCTGATCTTATTGCTACTGCTATTATTGGCCGGAGTTGGCTTTGCAGCCGGCATTTACCTAAAGTTGTTTGATGTGCAGACGATGGCGGAGCGTTGGGGAATGGCCGAATATCCAGTCGTAGGAAAATATCTTGTTCAGCCTAAGACGAATTTTGAAACGGTGCCGCTCGATTCGGAGTCGGTAACGGCCAATACGCAAGTGCTTCCACCAACGGCTGCCGATGCCGTCAATCCTCTTTTGCAGCCGCCGGTGGAAAACAAGAAGTTGGATGCCAGCGAATTGCAAAGACTGGAAAAGATGAAACAACAGGAGCAGGCCAAGACGATTGGTAAATTGGCCCGTTTGTATGGTGGAATGAAACCTGATGAAGTCGTTCCCATCATCAACTTGTTGGACGATACGACGGTCATTGCGATTTTTAACAAGATGGAAGAAGACCAGGTTTCTAAAATCATGGCTACGATGGATGCCAAACGGGCAGCCTCGTTGACGCAGATTATGATGAAGGGGAAGTTAGCGACGACGCCGGAATCGGCGACAAAAGCAAACTGAACCGTCAACATATAAATTAGGAGCAAAGAAAGGAGGTGAAAAAATGGCAGAAGTACAAATGGTAATAGCGATGCAACTCAAAACAATTCCTGCAAAAGGCGCTGTGACCAGTAAAAAAGAAACAGATGCGTCGACAAATCCGGTATTTGGGAAAATGATGCAGGAAATGCAAGGCAAAGAAGATGTTCCAGAGACTGAGAAAACGCAGGCGCAAGATGTCAATGTCCTGTCCATGCTCATGGCGGCGGTTGCTATGCCAACGCTGAATGAAGTTAAAGCCCCGGCAGCGGCTGGAACCGTTGAAACGCCAAGCGCCGTTGGTGCAGTGGCAAATGGAGTGCCGGCTGAAACGGTTGTCGTTTTACAGGAAGGTGCGAAAAACCCTCTTCCAGAACAAGCGCAAGCGCAGCTGACCCAGGGACAAATGCTTTCCGAAACTGCACTGGAAGCGAATGCGGCAACGCCGAGCAAAACAGCGCAGCAACCGTTACAACCCAGTGACGGTAAGGTGCAGGTTCCTGTTCAGGTCGTAGACCAGAAGCAAGGCGAAAAAACGTTGGCGCAACAAAATGACGTCAAGCAGATTGCGGGCAAACAACTTGAGAAGGCTGAAGTGCTGGAGCAACAACAGGGCAACGCAGGTGACTTGCAAAAGGAACCGGTGAACATGGCGGTCGAACAGACGCCAGTGCCTAAGCAAACTGCTGAGACCAGCAATCTGGTTCAGGCAACGGTAACTGCCTTGCAGGGAAAAATCACTGTAGAAGAGAAGCCGATGCTTAGTAAAGAAGCGGCAGAGCAGAGTTTGAAAAAGGAAGCGAATCTTTCAACGACGCAGCAACCCGTGATGAAAGAACAGCAAACAAACGGGCAAAGCGGTGAACATGCGCAAGAGCAGAGTGCGAAGATGCAGGAAACGCTAAAGACGGCAGAAGCGACTCCCAAACCGACAGAAACGGCAAACTCGTTTTTCTCCGTTCTCGACGCGCAGGCAAAACCCTTCCAGACTGTGCTGCCAAGCGCACAACCGCATGTTGTCATGCAACAGCCGGTTTCAACGCAGGATCCATATCAAGTGGTCACTCAGATCGTCGATCAGGCAAAACTTGTGACGATGAAAGACAGCACACAAATGGTAATTCGTCTTAATCCGGAACATCTGGGTGAAATGACGTTGCGCATTTCCGTTGATAACGGTAATGTTAGCGCTGCGTTTCATACCGATAACCAGGAGGTTCGCCACCTGTTGGAATCTTCAATGCCTCAGCTGAAACAAGACTTGGCAAACCAAGGATTTAAAGTGGATAGTGTTGATATCTATGCAGGTTTGGGGAACTCTTTACCGGATAAACAGCAAGGGCAGGATGGACAACAACAAAACAAGTCTCAGCAACAACAAAATCACCAGACGGAACAAAACTTTTTTGACAGCGTCGATGAATTAAGTCGTGCGCTGGAAGAGAGTGCGGATGGTGTGGATTATCGCGTATAATCGAATGGAAGAAAAGAAGGAGGAAGAGCAATGGCTGATGTGACAGGAGTATCCAATAGTGCTGCTACTAACCAAACGGTGACAACGAAAAGAGACAATAGCGCATTGGGCAAAGATGATTTTTTGAAGTTGCTGGTAACGCAGCTGCAGTATCAGGATCCATTAAAGCCGATGGAAAATGACGCGTTTATCGCGCAAATGGCGCAGTTCTCCAGTCTTGAACAAATGCAAAATCTGAATAAGTCGGCGTTGATAACCCAGGGGAACAGCATGCTGGGCAAGATGGTACATTGGAGTGATCCTAAAACTGGTCTGGAACAGGCTGACACGGTCAGTTCAGTGAAAGTAGTAGATGGTGAAGTAAAACTGGTGGTAGGCGATGCCGTATTTGGCACGACGACGATTGATGTGGGGAAAGTTACCGAAGTGGAAAACCAAGATACGGTAATGATGGGACACAAAGTCGAGTGGAAAGCTACCGACGGAACCACTAAAAATGCAATAGTGCTTGGCGTTAGAATGGTTGACGGAAACGTATTGTTACGAGTTGGACCGAAAACGGAAATCAATGTGACACAGGTAACAAATGTGCTTTCGTAACAGAGTAGTGGGATTGGAGGAGTACAGTCATGGATGACAAACGAATCCTGTATCCGCAGCAACCGATTCTTCCCATACAGCGTCCTTACGCAGGCTCAACTGCAAAGGCGACGCGCAATGCGCAAGCATCGTTTGGACAGGTCCTGGACGGAAAATTGGCCAAGGTTGAATTTTCCCAACATGCCCAACAGCGTCTGCAAAGCAGAAACATTCAATTGAGCCAAGAACAGATGCGCAAATTGGAAGGTGCGGTGGATAAGGCGGCAGCGAAAGGATCCAGAGAGACATTGGTATTGATGGACAATCAAATGGCTTTTCTGGTCGGAGTGAAAAACAGGACGGTCATTACTGCGGTCGATGGCGACAGCGTCAAGGAAAATGTGTTCACTAACATCGATAGTGCGGTGATTGTGTAAGGGGCTCAAACAGACTGGACCTCTTTGAGGAAGTCTGACGCTGCGGAATGACTGAAGCAGCAGGTTTAAAAATAAGGAGGTTGTTTTATTATGATGCGTTCATTATTCTCTGGTGTTGCCGGATTGCGCAACCATCAGACGCGTATGGATACGGTTGGCAATAACATTGCCAACGTAAATACCACCGGTTTCAAATCTGGCCGGGTTAATTTTCAGGATATGCTAAGCCAAACGTTACAAGGGGCTGCCGGTCCAAACGGCAATCTCGGCGGTACCAATCCGATGCAGGTCGGCCTCGGCATGAGCATTGCCAGCATGGATACGCAGTTTACCGATGGTGCGCTGCAATCGACTGGTGTACCGACGGATTTGGCGATTTCCGGCGACGGATTCTTCATTCTCTCAAACGGTTCAAACACCAGCTATACGCGTGACGGCAGCTTCAAATTTGATACGGCCGGCAACTATGTCGTACCAGGTACCGGCGTTCATGTACAGGGCTGGATGGCGGACAGTCTGGGCAATATTAATACGGCTGGCGTCTTGTCAAACCTTGTCAAACCGATCGGCACCACGATGCCGGCGACGCAAACGACCAGCGCGACGTTTGCCGGAAATTTGAATTCCTCGACGGTTAACGGAAACAGTGCGGCGACTTCGGAAAATATTTACGACTCGCTCGGCAACAAACACTTGTTGACGCAGCTATACTACAAGGTCAATGTTGGAGCTGCTGCTGGCGCTAGCGGCGATAACACCTGGATTTGCAAGACGGATGTCGCCGGCATCAGTTCGGCGCCGGCAATGACAAACCAGTATACGCAGTTAAACTTTAACACTGACGGTACGTTGAACACCATTCAGACGCTGACGCCAGGGCCTTTAGGCGATGCAACGCAGAATGTTACGTTTAAAAACCTGAAATTGTCCACGAGTACGGACCCACAAGTTATAGGGTTTTCTGAATTTGACAACACGAATGCATTGCGGACGTTCAAAGGAACCTTCACCTACAATGCTTCGACGACCAGTTGGAGTTGCGCGATTACCGAGTCCGGCGATATGACAAATACTACGTTGGCGACGATTCCGAATATCACCTGGAACGGAGCAACGTATCTGGCGGGCGGCGTGGCGTTTCCGAATGGCGTGACGATTCCTTACAAAGGCAAGGATGTCGCTCAAACGGCGAATACCATTACGATTACGGCGCTTGGCGGTACGCCGGTCGCACCCGATGGGACAATCATGGCCGGATGCGCTACCGAACCTGATAATGCTACATTGGCTGCAGGCGAAAATACCTTGTCGTTCAGCGTGCCGGGGGCCAATGCGATGACGGTTGCATTTGACCGCAGTAAGATCACGCAAAGCAAGGACACCACGTCTACGGTCAGCATGACTCCGGATGGTTATGGCATGGGCGTCTTGAACAATGTAACGTTTGACAGCCAGGGCGTCATGACCGGCTTGTTCTCCAATAATCAACGCAAGAAACTGGGCCAGGTGGCGATGGCGACGTTTGCCAATAACAATGGCTTGATGAAGGCGGGCAACAATACCTACATCGAGTCGAACAACTCCGGTTTGGCTAAAGTCGGCGAGGCAAACAGCGGCGGTCGCGGCGGATTGACGCCGGCAGCGCTTGAAATGTCGAATGTCGATCTGTCGCAAGAGTTTAGCAATATGATCATTACCCAACGTGGCTTCCAGGCAAATTCAAAAATAATTACCACATCCGATACGATGCTCGAAGAACTGGTCAACCTGAAACGGTAGTTTTAAGAATGCAGGGGAAGTAACCCTTCCCCTGTCCTTTGTTTAGCCGAAATAGAAGGAGGCAGAAACACATGATACAGTTGTCCCGCCTGAAAACGAAGGAAGAATTTATCCTGAATGCTGATTTGATCGAAACGATTGAGGAAACCCCAGATACTGTGATTACACTGACGACTGGACGAAAAATACTGGTAGAAGAAGCGATGAAAGAAGTGGTCTACCGTACGGTAGAATATAAACGAGCTATTTTCCGCAATATGCGGTAAAATATATGTAAAATAATGGAATGCGATATTATAACATGGAGGTGCAGATATGGCGGAAGGAGAAAAAGAGGCAAAGAAAAAGTCTCCGATTCTATTGATTGTCGGATTGGTTGTGGTGGGTATTGTGTTGGCTAGCGGTATTTCGTATTTTATTGCGACGAAGATTGTTGGCGATAAAGGGGCCGGTAGCGCGAAGACGATGGTTCAGCAACATGATCCGGGAGTCATGGTTAAGATTGGTGATCCCAAGGAAGGGCTAATCATAAATATTGGCGGCGCCAATAGCGGTCGGTTTTTGAAAGTCGGCGTGATTGCCGAAATGAAGCTGGATAAAGGGGAACCGGTGCCGGGCGGCAAGGCGCCGACACCGAACGAAGTTAAAATCATGGACACGGTTGTCTATGTGCTTCGTTCACAACGCATGGAAGACTTTGATCCGACGAAACAGGATCAGTTGAAAGAATTATTGAAGAATGAAATTAACAAAGCCTTTGGCCAAGAAAAGGTGTACGAGGTATATATCACGAACTTTGTACTGCAGTAATGTAGCAATCAGTGTCATAACATAGACGGGAAAGAAAGGAGAGATAGGTTTGGCTGGGGATGTCCTTTCGCAGTCGGAAATTGATGAGCTGTTGTCGGCTTTATCCACAGGCGTCGTATCGGCGGAAGAAATGAAAGTGGAGCAGACGCAGCGTAAAATCAAAGTGTATGATTTCAAGCGTCCGGATAAGTTTTCGAAAGATCAAATCCGAACGCTTTATATGCTGCACGAAAACTTTGCCCGACTGATTAACACCTATTTTTCAGCGCACTTGCGCACCTTAGTGCATATTGATGTGGCCTCGGTCGATCAGGTTACTTATGAAGAATTCATCCGCTCTTTGCCGAATCCGAGCGTAATCAGCGTGTTTCAAATGAAACCGCTGAAAGGCAATGCGATTATGGAGTTAAATCCGAATATCGTTTTTGCCATCATTGACCGTCTTTTCGGCGGCCCTGGAATCCCGCCGGCGAAACCACGTTCCTTAACGGATATTGAGGAAGCGATTGTTAAGCGGGTCATCAATAAAATGATGGAAAGCCTTCAAGAGGCATGGAAACAAGTAATCGCCATTGATCCGCGCCTGGATGTTATCGAGACGAATCCTCAATTTACGCAGATTGTACCGCCGAATGACATGGTGGTTATCATTACGTTGCAAACGAAGATTGGCCAAGCGGAAGGTTTTTTCAATATTTGTATTCCTTATCTCGTGTTAGAACCGATTATGTCAAAGCTAACTACGACGTTTTGGGTATCATCATCCGTGGCCAGACAGTCTTTGCCTGAACATATCAGTGCCATTCAAAAGAAACTGGAACGTACGCTGATTCCGATGAATGTTGAGTTGGGACGCGCTACGGTTACCGTGCAGGAGCTATTAGGACTTTGCTTGAATGATGTTTTGCAACTGGAGCAAAAGTCGGAAGAAGAATTGAGTCTCATTGTCGGGCGGAAGGAAAAATTCAAATGTAAGCCTGGCTTAGCTGGTAATCGAATGGCTGTTCAGATTACCGGAGTGATTTCCGAAGGAGATGATAACGATGAATGACGGATTCCTGTCCCAAGAAGAGATAGACGCGTTATTGCGTGGGGAACCTGATGCTGCAGCAAGCAATGCCGGGACAAATAGCCTATCGGAAATTGAGCAGGATGCATTGGGCGAAATCGGCAATATTTGCATGGGGAGTGCGGCGACTTCTTTGTCGGTGTTGCTTGGTCGGCGCGTCTCGATTACTACGCCCCGCGTCTCGATATCCACATTGCAAGAAATCCGTAGCCAGTATCCGCTGCCGTACTTAGTGATTGAAGTCGGCTATACGGTAGGGATAAATGGAACAAATCTGTTGGCAATTCGCGAACAGGATTCGCTGATTATTTCGGATTTGATGATGGGCGGTGAGGGAACCAACCCTCCAACGCAGCTCAATGAATTGTATATGAGCGCTGTGGGTGAGGCGATGAATCAAATGATGGGTTCGGTAGCCACATCGATGTCCACTGTTTTTAAAAAGAAGATTGATATTTCACCGCCTAATGTGACGCTCGTTGATTTTGCGGATGACATCAACATTTCCAACAGTTTGCTGATGTCGGAGAATATCGTTAAGGTCGCATTTCGCATGGAAGTGGAAGATTTGATCGACAGTGAAATCATGCAAATCTTGCCGCTCAGTGTGGCGAAAGAGATGGTGGGAAATCTTATGGGTGGAGTGCAAGAGCCGGCCCAACAGCCGCAAGCCGCGGCTCAGGCGCCTCAGCAACAGCAGCAGCAACAACAACAACAAGGGGCCGCTCCGGTCTATCAACAACCACAGCAACAGCAGCGGCAACCGCAAAATGTTAATGTACAGCCGGTGCAGTTTGCGCCACTGATGGCGCCGCCAATGATGAGCGGCGACACCAATATTAACCTGATCATGGATGTTCCGTTACAGGTAACGGTAGAACTTGGCCGGACAAGGAAACTAATTCGTGAGATACTGGAGTTATCGCCCGGATCGGTTATTGAACTTGATAAGCTGGCTGGCGAACCGGTGGATATTCTGGCAAACGGTAAGTTGATTGCTAAAGGGGAAGTCGTGGTCATTGATGAAAACTTCGGTGTTCGGATTACGGATATCGTGAGTCCATTAGAAAGAGCCTACACGATCCAATAAAAATTGATTAAAGTGTGGAAAAAACTTATAATGGTTTTATAGTAACAATAAAAAAGAGTAACAGTATAAAGGGGGATGTATAATTAATGGGTGCAAAGGTACTTGTGGTAGATGACGCAGCATTTATGCGTATGATGATTAAAGACATTTTGAGCAAGAATGGGTATGAAATAGTCGGGGAAGCGGAAAATGGTCAAAAGGCGGTTGAAAAATACCAAGAGTTGAAACCGGATTTGACGACGATGGATATCACGATGCCTGAAATGGACGGGATTACGGCAGTCAAGGAAATTAAAAAACTGGATCCGGCTGCTAAGGTAATTATGTGTAGTGCGATGGGCCAACAAGCAATGGTTATCGAAGCAATCCAATCGGGAGCGCGTGATTTTATCGTAAAACCGTTCCAACCTGACCGTGTCTTGGAAGCCGTTCGGAAAGCTCTTGGCTAAAATGAACGGGTGTGCCGATAAAGGTAAACGGATAGGCCAAATTATTTTGTGTGCGGCTTTTTGCATAATGTTGGTAATGTTAAACGGCTCCTTAGAAGCAGCGGGAAGCGGCGGCGAATACTTGCAGTATCAGGAGCCTAAACCAACGGGGATGAGTTCTTGGTTTTCTACTTTAACCTATGTGATATCCTTGATATTGACGTTTGCGGCAGTACTGGCTATGGCTTACTTTGCCTCGCGTTTTTTAGGCGCCCGTATGGCAGGTGGAGGTGGTTGGCTTAAAATAACCAATAATCGTGTCTTGCAAACCATTCCACTTGGGCAAAATAAAGCGGTATCGATTGTCGATGCCGCTGGCAAGGTTTTGGTTTTAGGCGTGACAGAAACTTCTATTGTCTTATTAACTGAAATTGTTGAAGCGGCGGAAGTTGAGAAGTTAAAAAACGAAGCGCAGCAACAAGTTGAAAATATAGAATTTGATGATGTTCTACAACGCCAGCTGCAATCGTTACAGCAAATGACGAATCGATTTCCTAAAGTTTTTTCACGTCAACAACGTGGGCAACAGGAGCACGAGAATAAAAATGGTGAGTAAAACGATTAATTACGCGAAAAAAATAAGTTGTTTAGTTTTGTTGGTTTACTTGATGTGTTGGGGACAGGCTGTACAGGCAGCGCCGTTTGTGCCTGTTCCCAATATTAATGTCGGAGTGGAAGCCGCTTCTTCACCAAAAGACGTGGCACTCAGTTTGCAGGTGTTGTTTACCTTGACTGTGTTGGCGCTGGCTCCGTCGATTTTGATTATGATGACATCCTTTACCAGAATTATAGTTGTATTGTCTTTTTTACGCAGCGCCATGGGCACTCAACAGATGCCGCCGAATCAGATTCTGGTCGGATTAGCGCTGTTTATTACTTTTTTTACGATGTCGCCTTATTTCGAACAGGTGAATACAAATGCGCTGCAGCCTTTTTTGGCGGGAAGCCTGTCCCAAGAAGCCGCAATGACGGAAGGCCTTAAACCGATGCGAGAGTTCATGTTTAAACAGACCCGGGAGAATGATCTGGCGCTATTTGTAAATTTATCGGATGGCCCGCGACCGGAGGTACAGGAAGATGTACCGACAACCGTATTGATACCGGCATTTATTATCAGTGAACTTAAAACGGCGTTCCAATTTGGTTTCTTGTTGTATATTCCTTTTATCGTGATTGACATGGTAATCGCAAGTACGTTAATGGCGATGGGCATGATGATGGTACCGCCGGTTATGATATCATTGCCGTTCAAATTGTTATTGTTCGTTTTGGTGGATGGCTGGCATTTGGTAATACGTTCTGTCGTCACCAGCTTTCATTAAAAGACGTGGAAAGGAAATAAGAATGACTGGGGATTTAGCAATACAGTTAGGCCGCGATGCATTGATGATGGTTATGCTGATTGCAGCGCCCATGCTGGGTTTAGGTTTGTTGGTCGGCTTGGTGGTCAGTATTTTTCAAGCCACTACGCAAATTCAGGAACAGACGCTGGCATTCATTCCTAAAATCATTGCCGTATTTGTGGCGGTCTTGGTTTTTGGCCCTTGGATGTTGGCTATGTTGGTGGATTACACGCGGGAACTGTTAGTGCGGTTGCCGTATCTTATCCGATAAAGGGTTGACGACGTTATGATTGACTTGTTTTCTTTGGTACAGGATCAGGTAGCGGTCTTTTTACTGGTTTTTGTCAGAGTGTCGGGAATCTTTTTTCTCACTCCGGTATACGGCAGCCGCAATGTCCCTGGGCATGTAAAAGTGGCGCTAGGGTTGGCTGTAACCTATATTTTGTATCCAATGGTTTATCAACCGGGCATTCCCATTCCGGAGCAATGGTTGCCTTACTTATTTCTAGTGGCGAGTGAATTTGTAGCGGGCATGATTATTGGCTTTGTCAGCTCACTGGTTTTCACTTCGATTCAAATGTGCGGTCAAATATTAGATACGCAAATCGGTTTCGGCATCGTCAATGTTATTGATCCTCAATCGGGCAACCAGGTGCCGCTAGTCGGTAACTTTCTTTATATTCTAGCCATTATGGTTTTCTTGGCACTTAATGGCCATCATGTAGTATTAGGAGCATTGGTTGCCAGTTTTAAATTAATTCCTATGACCGGGGTTATTTTTAATGCAGCAATCAGTCAATTTGTGGTTGGTTTAATGAAAGGGATCTTTTTAATTGCAATTCAGATCTCATTACCGGTTTTAGCGTCATTGCTGTTGATTGATATTTCATTAGGGATTTTATCACGAACAATGCCGCAAATGAATATCTTTATCGTCGGCGTACCGGCAAAAATATTTGCAGGTATCTTCGTATTATCGTTAGTATTGCCTTTTTATATTTTTTTTCTGGAGAAAGCATTTAATGGGATGTATAAGAACGTATATGATGTTTTATCGATTTTTGGTTGAGCCAAGGCCGATATGGACGTTTGATCTGCAGCTTTTTTCCGGTGAAAAAACGGAAGAGCCTACGAGCAAGCGCAAAGCGGATTCCAGACAAAAAGGCCAAGTCGCTAAAAGTATGGAGCTTAACGCCACCTTGGGATTATTGGCGGCCTTGTTTGCCTTGCAAGGACTAGGGACGCATATATTTCAAGAACTGTCCATTTATATGCGAACTTGTTTTGAAAATTTGGCGATGAATGACATGACGATCGAAATGGTCAGTCAGTTGTTTATCGGAGGTATTTGGGTGTTGTTTAAAGCAGCCATGCCAGTCATGGCTATTTTACTCATCGTATCGATTGCAACGAATATATTGCAAGTCGGTTTTATGTTTTCTCTTGAGGTATTGGAGCCGAGTTTGGAAAAACTAAATCCCATTGCGGGATTCGGTCGTATGTTTTCCGTCCGATCATTAGCGGAGCTGGCAAAATCTTTGTTTAAGGTTACCGTGGTTTGCGCCTTCATTTATCGGTTCTTATTGAAAGAAGCAGACAAAATCCCCGCTTTAATTACGGTTGAACTGGCCGATGCTATTGTAATGATTTCAAGTTTGCTGCTCAGTCTTTGTTTTCAAATTTGCGGTGTGTTTTTATTTTTTGCAGGGATTGATTATGTATATCAATTGTGGCAACACAATCAAAGCTTGAAAATGAGCAAGGACGAAGTCAAACAAGAATATAAACAGATGGAAGGGGATCCTTTAATAAAGGGAAAGATCAAAGAAAAACAGAGAATGATGGCTATGCGCAGAATGATGCAGGAAGTTCCAACGGCAGATGTCGTTGTTACGAATCCAACGCATTATGCGGTGGCATTGAAATATGACAAGACCATGGTGGCACCAGTCGTTGTGGCAAAAGGACAGGATCTGATTGCACAGCGAATTAAAGAGATTGCCAAAGATAACAAGGTAATGGTTATGGAAAATAAACCGTTGGCGCGAGCTTTGTATGCGATGGCTTCGGTAGGTGACGTTGTACCGCCTGAATTGTATCAGGCTGTTGCCGAGGTTCTAGCGTATGTATATCGCTTGAAGCATAAATTATCGTAGTTTAGTGATAAAGGGGCGAAGAGGTTTGTCTGTTGAAACAACTTCTCTAAGTGGCGGTTTAGCCCGCATAGCAAAATACAGTGACATTGTTGTTGCCTTAGGCATTATTACGATTGTCATTATGATGATCATTCCCTTGCCTTCGTTTTTACTCGATTTACTTTTGTCTTTAAATATCACATTTGCTTTGGTCATTGTCATGATTGCCGTATATAATACGGAGCCGTTGCAGTTCTCTGTCTTTCCTTCGCTGCTGCTGATCACCACTTTATTTCGTTTGGCGTTAAACGTATCCTCGACTCGTTTAATACTGCTAGATGGATACGCCGGTGAAGTGATCATGGCCTTTGGTAATTTCGTAGTCGGCGGTAATGCGGTTGTTGGTTTTATTGTCTTTATCATTTTGGTTATCATCCAATTTATCGTTATCACGAAAGGCGCGGAGCGCGTTGCTGAAGTCGCGGCGCGATTCACGTTGGACGCGATGCCTGGTAAGCAGATGAGCATTGATGCCGACTTAAACTCGGGCGCGATAACGGATGCGGAAGCTAAGACAAGAAGAGTCAATATCCAGCGCGAAGCGGATTTTTACGGCGCGATGGATGGTGCGAGCAAGTTCGTCAAAGGCGATGCGATGGCGGCAATCATTATTATCATTATCAATATTGTCGGCGGTTTTATCATTGGCATGGTGCAGCGCAATCTTGGCGTTGTCCAGGCGCTGCAAAGCTATACGCTGCTTACCGTCGGTGAAGGCCTCGTTAATCAGATTCCGGCGCTTTTGATCTCGACGGCGACAGGCATTGTCGTGACGCGTGCGGCATCGGATGGAAATTTGGGACATGACCTGGTCAGCCAAATCTTTACGAATCCGCGTATTTTCTTCATTGCATCCGGTGTATTGGCGATGTTAGGCCTTGTACCTGGATTGCCGGGAATTCCGTTTATGACGTTATCGTTGACTTCTTTTGCGATTGGTTATGGCTTGCGGATGTCGATGCGTGAGGCTGCTGAAACGCAGGTAACAAATGAAGAAGAACGTGAAAATGAAGAAGTACGCAAACCGGAAAATATTGTATCGTTGCTGCAGGTAGATCCGCTCGAACTTGAAATCGGCTATAGCCTGATACCGCTGGTAGATGTAGCGCAAGGCGGCGATTTGCTTGATCGGGTGGTTATGATCCGGCGTCAGTGTGCGCTGGAAATGGGTTTGATTGTACCGACAATTCGAATTCGTGACAATATTCAACTGAAACCGAATGCATATATCATTAAATTAAGAGGAATTGAGATCGCAAAAGGAGAATTACTAGTTGACCACTATTTAGCGATGAATTCAGGCGCTGTAGCTGAAGATGTGATTGGCTTGGAAACGATTGAACCTGCCTTTGGTCTTCCGGCTATTTGGGTGCAGGAAAGTCAGCGTGAACAAGCGGAACTGGCCGGCTATACGGTTGTAAATCCGGTGTCGGTCCTGGCAACGCATCTGACTGAAATTATCAAGGTTCATGCGGCGGAGATTCTTGGACGCCAGGAAGTGCAGACGCTCTTGGATTCTGTCAAAGAGACGAATGCTGCGGTTGTCGAGGAGTTGACCCCGGCAATGCTGGCGATTGGCGATATTCAAAAAGTCTTGGCCAATCTGTTGCGTGAGCGGGTGTCCATTCGCGATATGGTTACGGTTCTTGAAACCCTGGCCGATTATGCCGCATTGACGAAGGACACGGAAATTTTGACCGAATACGTGAGACATGCGTTGGCTAGACAGCTTTCCCGCCAATATGCGGCGGCGAATGTTTTGTCTTGTGTGACATTGGATCCGCAGTTGGAGCAGATGATCTCAAATGCTGTACAGCGAACAGAAAGCGGTTCTTATGTGGCTCTTGAGCCTAGTGTCATGCAAACTCTTTTGCAGAGCTTATCGGTTGAACTTCCTAAACTGACGAATCTGGGGTATCTGCCGGTAGTTTTGGCAAGTCCGGCGGTTCGACTATCTTTTTATAAGTTGATTGAGCGTTCTATACCAAGCATAGTGGTTTTATCATATGCCGAATTGGACCCTAAAGTGGAAGTACAATCATTAGGGATGGTGAAAGTGTAAATTGAAGGTAAAAGTGTTTACCGCAATGACGATGCAAGAGGCCATGGCGCAAGTGAAAAGTCAGTTGGGCAGAGATGCGGTCATTTTACATACGCGTCGTTTTCGCAAAGGAGGCGTGTTGGGCTTCTTTTCCCAGGAGATGTTTGAAGTTATGGCTGCGGTAGAGCCGGCGGCTGTCAAGCAACCTAGCGTTGTGGAAAAAAGACGTCCGGAAGTAGCGCAACCCTCGCCAACCTTGGTCAAACAATTGCTGGAGAGCGGCGACGAGCCAAGGCTAACTGCACTACAACTTGAAATGGCAAATATGAAAAAATTGCTGGAACAAGTCGTGCAAAAAATGCCGACAATGGGGAAGAAAAAATCACCGCTACTCGAGTTATTGCTTGCTAATGATGTAGATCCGTTGATTGCAGACAATATTTTGCAAGGGCTGGCGGAAGAGGCGACTGCGGAAAAAGACCAGCAATTAGTAAGGCAGCTGTTAAAGGAACGCATAAAGAATCATTTTCATCGAATCGAAGGAATTATGGTTCCTAAAGACGGCGTAAAGGTCGCTGCTTTTATTGGACCGACAGGCGTGGGCAAGACGACGACCATTGCAAAGTTGGCAGCCAGTTTTGCCGTTAAAGAAGGGTGTAAGGTCGCGCTTATCACGGCAGACACTTATCGAATTTCTGCGGTGGAACAATTAAAAACCTACGCCGATATTATGGGGGTTCCGATCGACATCGTATATACGGCAGAAGAATTAAAAAGCGCCTTATATCGTCATCGTGACAAAGATCTAGTCCTGATTGATACGGCGGGACGAAGTCCCAAAAATCAGTATCAACTTTCGGAATTGCAGGCATTGCTTCAGTGTGATGCGCGAATAGAAACGCATCTTGTCTTAAGTTCTACAACAAAGTATAAAGATGCGCTCGATGTTGTTGATCGCTTTTCCATCTGCTCGCCGCAAAAATTTTTGTTTACTAAAATTGATGAAGCGAGCAATATAGGACTAATTTTAAATCTCTTGTATCATTTCCCCGTTGGCTTGTCTTACATCACGACCGGCCAAAATGTTCCTGATGATATTGAACTGGCCAACCCCGCGAAACTAGCAAATTTGATTTTGAGGGATTAACGTGATGAATGATCAGGCTGAAAAATTACGCAAAATGGTCGAGGATAATTCGTTTAAAAATAAAAGCAGTGTTATAAAAGCGCAGGCGTCAGAGGCTAAAGTCATAACGGTGACCAGCGGCAAAGGCGGAGTAGGCAAGACCAATTTCACAGTGAATTTGGCATTGGCATTGGCGCAGCTTGGCAAACGAGTTCTTATTCTCGATGCGGATCTTGGCATGGCTAATGTCGATGTTGTCTTAGGTTGCAGTGCTCCTTATAACATTCTGCACCTCTTGGAAGAAGGCTTTGGCATTCAGGATATCGTGGTAGATGCTCCGGGCGGCATTAAATTTATTTCAGGCGGTTCCGGTATCTATCAACTGGCAAACTTGAACGAACAACAATTGCAAAACATTATTCATCAGGTGGTTGTTTGTGACGATTGGGCCGATATCATCCTAGTGGATACGGGAGCTGGTTTAAATAAAGGTGTTATGAAATTTGTCATTGCAGCCGACGAAGTGATTATCGTCACTACGCCTGAACCTACTGCAATCACCGACGCATATGCCATGATGAAAGCCTATGCCAGTTATCAGGGCGTCGCGCCGTTACGATTAATTGTAAACCGTGTCGTAGAAAAGGAGGAAGGTGACCTAGTCGTAGGGAAATTAATGAATGTGGCAATGCGTTTCTTGGGCGTATCGGTAACGGAACTTGGCTTGGTATATGAAGACCGCAACATGGTGAAGGCGGTAAAAAGCCAGAAACCGCTCTTGACGACTTATCCGGGAACGATTTCAGCCAAATGCATCATGGAGATTGCCGAACGCATGGTCACAGGCGATGAAGTAAAGACAACAAGCGGTTTACGAGGATTCTTCGATAAATTTCTGACCATGATACGCTAATTGTATTTTTCGCAAGGGAGGCAACTGTCATTAATCCGCAACATTTTTTCAAAGTCAACCAACGGCTTGGTGTCGTGCTTCCTAAAGGGAATCATGTCGAACAGTATCCTAGTCGAATTGAAGAAGTCAGCGACGGAAAACTTGCAATCGCTATGCCGATGAGTAAAGGATTTCCGGTAATGTTGGAAAATGGCCGCGAGTTTTATGCAAAAGTATTTGACGATTCTGGTATTTATAGTTTTCATAGTGCTTTGTTAAACAAGCGCATCAGTCCGTTACCGGTTTGGATTGTATCCATACCAACCGATATGAAAAAGATTCAGCAACGTGCATTTGTGCGACTCGATATTTCATTGCCGGTTACCTTAGAATATCCTGATGATAATGATCCGGAGCAGACAATTACCCTGGAGGCAGCGACAAAGGACGTGGGGGGAGGCGGTTTGCAGCTCATTACGACACAGCCTTTGACAGTAGGAATGCGTTTCCAGGTCGGCATAGAACTACCCGAAGGTGAGATGATACAGGCGCAGGGGGAAGTCGTGCGATGTTTCAAGCCGCAGGAGGATCGAAAATTGTTTTGGTCTGCGGTTAAATTTGTTGAAATCAATGAAAATTATCGAGATAAGGTAATTCGCTTTATTTTTCGCAAGCAGTTAGAACAACGACAAAAAGGCATGTGAAATTTGGCCAGGATGGTGGTATGATGACATGATTAAAGTATTGATTGTGGATGACTCTGCTTTTATGCGCAAGCTTTTATCGGACTTGTTTGCTGCTGAACCGGATTTTGAAGTGATTGACACCGCACGCAATGGTCGTGAGGCAGTAGATAAGACAAAGCGATTGAAGCCGCATTTGATTACAATGGATGTTGAAATGCCGATTATGGATGGAATTAAAGCATTGGAATTGATAATGAAGGAAGAGCCAACGCCTGTTGTCATGGTCAGCAGTTTGACTAGAGCCGGCGCGGATGCAACATTGCGGGCTTTAGAACTAGGCGCCGTTGACTTTGTGGCAAAGGCTGCCGGACCGATAGCGGGGATTGCCGGTATCAGTGCTGAAATATTGGAAAAATGCCGCGGGGCTGTCAAAGCGAATGTCGCACAACTGGCAAAACGCCAACCAAGCGCGACTACTTTCGTTAAACCTCCTCCGGTGCAGGTCGCATCGTCCTATCTAGGAAGTGATGAGCAGATCATTGCAATTGGAACTTCTACCGGAGGACCGCGGGCTCTACAGGAAGTCATTACCCGTTTGCCTGGCAATCTTCCGTGTGGCGTGGTTATTGTGCAGCATATGCCGCCGGGTTTTACTAAATCGCTGTCAGAGCGTCTGAATTCACTTTCTTCCTTGACGGTGAAAGAAGCGGAACACAATGATGTGATTCGACCGGGGCTGGTCTTGATTGCGCCGGGCGATTATCATATGACAGTAGAAAGAGAAGCGAATCGTAAAGTCGTCCGTCTCAGCCAGCAACCGCCGATTGGTGGTCACCGCCCGGCGGTAGATCCCATGATGGAATCAGTCGCCAATTTATATGGCAGCCGAGCGGTGGGGGTTATTCTGACAGGCATGGGGCATGATGGAGCCAAAGGCATTCAGGCAATCAAAGGGAGAAACGGGTATACGATTGCAGAGGACCAGTCGACGGCGGTGGTGTTTGGTATGCCAAAGTCAGCTATCGAATTAGGCGTGGTGGATAAGGTTGCTCCATTGTCGGCTATTGCCGGGGAGATTGTACGTTCAGTTAACAAGTAAAAGTGTGGGGGTGGAATATATGGATATTAATCAATATCTAGGGATGTTTTTGGAAGAGTCGCGCGAACATTTGCAGACCTTAAATAGCTGTCTTTTAGATTTAGAAAATGATCCGAGTAATCTTTCCGTTTTGGACGAGATTTTTCGTAGTGCCCATACGATTAAAGGGATGTCGGCTACGATGGGGTTTACGAACATTGCCGAATTGACGCATGAAATGGAAAACATCCTGGATTTGTTGCGCAAAAGCGAACTGCAACCTAATAAAGAAATTATCGACACCATATTCCAATGCGTGGATACATTGGAGCAATTGGTAGAGGCTGTTGCCAGCGGTGCGGACAGCGGCATTGACAGTAAAGGGTTGATTCAAAAACTAAAAGCGTTGGCAAAAGGCGAGTCGGCCGGCGCGGCTACGGTTACGGAAGAAAGTGGCAGTGAAGACACGGGTTCAACCTTAAAACTAAACGATTCGGAAACGGCTATAATTAGCAAAGCGGCGAGTCAAGGACTCAGAGCATATGAAATTCAAGTGTTGTTGAGAGAAAATTGTCTCTTGCGTTCGGCGCGTGCGTACATGGTCATGAGTGCGTTAGAGGAATTGGGTGAAGTTATAAAAAGCATTCCACCCGTTGAGGAGTTGGAAAAAGAAAATTTTGATTTCTCCTTCAGTGTCCTTGTTGTAACGGATGCGGAACCGGAGCGGATTCAACATATCCTTTTGTCAATTTCAGAAGTGGATAAAGTGGAAGTGACGTTATGTGCGCCGGCGACAAAACAAGAAACGGCAGTTCAAGCCGCACCGGTCGCTGTTGAACAGACGGCGCAACCGGAATCTGCACCGGCCAGAGCCGCCAAACCGGCGGAGGTTCATCAAGCGCCTGCAGCCGGTGCGGACAAAAAACTGAAGAGCGGGCAGTCCGTACGCGTTGATATTGATAAACTGGATACATTGTTAAATTTGGTTGGTGAATTGGTCATCAACAAGACGCGCTTGGAGCAGATTGGCCTGACGCATCGTCTGACTGATTTGGTAGAAACGATGGAACAGATGGATCGGGTTACGACCGATTTACAAGCGGTTGTTATGAAAGTCAGAATGGTTCCGGTAGGCCAGGTTTTCAATCGTTTCCCACGCATGGTACGCGATCTGTCGCGCGAATTGAATAAAGAAGTTAATTTGATCATTCAAGGGGAAGAAACGGAACTGGATCGGACGGTCATTGACGAAATCGGTGATCCGCTGGTTCATTTGCTGCGCAATGCAATTGACCATGGCATTGAAAAACCTGCGGAACGCCAGGCAAACGGTAAAAATCCAGTGGGCGAAATTCATTTGATTGCGCGTCATGAAGGAAATAATGTTATCATCATGGTTGAAGATGACGGCAAAGGAGTCAATCCGGATATCATCAAGCAAAAGGCTGTGGAAAAAGGTTTGATTACGCAGGCGGAAGCGGATAAGATGGATCCGACAGAAGCTGTGCGCTTGTTGTTCTTACCTGGGTTCTCGACAGCGGCAGTCGTCACGGACGTATCCGGACGCGGCGTTGGGATGGATGCGGTCAAAAACAAGATCGAATCGCTTGGTGGTATGGTTGATATTGAAACAAAGGTCGGCATGGGCAGCAAGTTCAAGATTCGCTTGCCGCTGACGTTGGCTATCATCCAAGCCTTGCTGGTCAATGTGGCAAAAGAAATTTATGCGATTCCGCTTGGCTCGATCGACAGCACCATTAATATTAAGCCGGCAGATATCAAGACGGTACAGAACAAGGAAGTCATTTTGTTGCGTGGTCAGATCATTCCAATCGTACGGCTCGGCAATGTGCTGAATATCCCGCCGACGGTAGAAGAAACGCCGGAAGAACTGTTTATTGTCATTGTTCACCTTGGCGAACAGCGTGCAGGCATTGTGGTGGATAATCTGATCGGACAGCAGGAAATTGTTATAAAATCGTTGGGTAAACTGTTGGCTGGAATCAAAGTGATTGCGGGTGCTACCATTTTAGGAAATGGTCAAGTTGCTCTGATTTTGGACATTGGATCATTGATTCAGTAAGGAGGCTGGAAATTATGTCGGAAAGCAGCTATTCTGGAAACGAAGTACAATTGGTGATATTTAAGCTTGGACGAGAAGAATATGGTGTCAGTATTTTGCAGGTGCAAGAGATTAAGCGGATGACAGATATCGCACGGGTGCCTCATGCGCCGGACTATATCAAGGGCGTCATGAATTTACGCGGCAGCGTATTGCCGGTGATTGACCTGAAAAAACGCTTGAACCTGCCGCACCAGGAGTATACGGAAGATACGCGAATTGTTATTGTAAAGATTGATGAAGTGGCAGTAGGGATGATTGTTGATGCGGTGTCCGAGGTAATGGCCATTGAACAGGAAAACATTGACGCACCGGATATTGTTGTCAGCGGCGTTGACGCTGAATATCTGAATGGGGTCGGAAAACTGGAGAACCGTTTGATTATTTTGATTAACTTAGAGTCGATTACCGGCATTGGGCAAGAACCCAAAGCCAGTTAAACTGTGGCGAAAGAGGAGTGACTGGCTTGTCTGAAGATATCCTGAATTTATCGGCGATACAATTAGATGCGTTGCGCGAGATCGGCAATGTGGGGGCAGGCAATTCGGCCACGGCGTTGTCACAAATTATTAATCGCAAGATTGATATGACGGTACCGCAGGTCGCTATTATGCCGCTTGGCGATGTACCTGATGTTGTAGGTGGCCCGGATGCCATGGTGGCTGGCGTGTATTTGCGAGTCTTCGGTCCGGCTCCGGGCAGCATACTGTTTTTGCTGCCAAGGGAAAGTGCTTTTTATTTAGTTGACATGTTAATGGGGCGCGAGCAAGGATATACAACCTCACTTAACTCCATGGATGAATCGGCGTTGATGGAAATTGGCAATATCCTGGCAGGCGCATACTTGAATGCGCTGTCGCATTTTACGAATCTGACGTTATTGCCGTCGATTCCGGCTCTTGCGTTGGATATGGCCGGGGCCATATTAAGCGTTATTCTTATTCAGTTGGGCCAGATGGGGGATCATGCGCTTGTTATTGAGACGGAATTTACAACGGAGATGGATGGTGTCAAAGGACACTTCTTCCTGATTCCTGACCCGGGCTCCTTGAACACCATTTTGGCGGCAATAGGGGTGAGGGAATAATGTCAGAACTGATCAAAGTGGGGATGGCGGATTATAAAGTGGGAAAAAACCCCAACAGCCTGATCAGTTATGGATTGGGTTCGTGTGTTGGGATTGCGGTGTATGATTCGGTCGCTAAGGTGGGCGGTTTGGCCCACATTATGTTACCGGACAGCACCCAGGCGCGCTCTACGGAAAATCCGGCAAAGTTTGCAGATACCTGTTTGCCGATCATGCTGGACGAAATTTTGAAATTGGGTGCTGTCAAATCAAGATTGACGGCCAAAATTGCTGGCGGCGCGCAAATGTTCACTTTTGCAAATGCCACAGACGTAATGCGTGTGGGCGAACGAAATGTAGAAGCGGTGAAAGTCGTCTTGAAGAAATTAGATCTACGCATTATCGCGGACGATACGGGCGGAAATTATGGTCGGACGGTCGAATTGAAACTCGATAGCGGAATTTACAAAGTCAAGACGATTGACAAAGGGGAAAAAGAGTTGTAGTTGGAGGTATATGGTGCTCAAACTACGTTTTGCTGTTAGCTTGGCAGTCTTAGTGGGGATATGTACTATTTTCAGTGGTTTTGGCAATGCGGCTAGACCGTCAACGGTTTTGTACCGTACAGCGGTTTCCATGTTTATCTTCGCAATCGTCGGTTTTGGTTTAGGCTTGCTCTGGGAACGCTTTTTACAGAGCTGGTTGACGCGCTTGAATCAGACGGATAAAAAGGAAGAAGAACAGACGGAAGAAGGCATTGAGGGTACAGAGAGCGAATTGACTACAGAAGAGGAAGAAGCGGAATTTGATCCGCTGACGCCGGAGCATTTTGAAAATATTGCGCACCCCAAAGAATGACTGGGCGTTGAGGTTGGGGGTATAAAACATGAATGGTACTAAGGCAACACCTGAAGCGGTTATGGCGCTTTGGGGCGAATATCAGCAGCATCGAAAAGCCGAGACCCGTGAATTGCTGGTGGAACATTATCTTTCATTGGTGAAGTTGGTTGCTGGTCGCATTGCCATGAGTTTGCCGCAGCATGTTGATCGAGACGACTTGATTAGCAATGGTTTTTTTGGTCTGTTGGATGCGATAGAAAAATTTGACCCTACGCGTGGCATTAAATTTGAAACGTATGGCGTTGCCCGGATTCGTGGTGCGATCTTAGATGCGATTCGTGCGCAAGATTGGGTGCCGACCAGTTTACGACAAAAAGCCAAGCAATATGAGCAAGTGATAGCGCAGTTGGAACACAACTTGGGGCGGTCGGCAACCGACGAAGAAATTGCAGGGGCGCTCGGCGTTGAAGTGGAAGAACTGTACCAGTTGCTGTCACGTTTGAATGCAAGTACATTAATACCGCTAGATGAATTCATAAAAACGGAGACGCCTACAGGCCAATGCATTAATCCTTCGCATCAAGTGGAAGTGGAAGAGACGAAAGAATTATTGGCGCAGACGATTGACAAGTTGCCGGAAAAAGAGCGATTGGTTATTAGTTTGTACTACTACGATGGATTGACATTAAAGGAAATCAGTTTGATTTTAAAGTTGTCCGAAGCAAGAATTTCACAGCTGCATACAAAAGCAATTTTTCGGCTTCGGGGGGCCCTTTCCAGAATTAAATCGTGTTTGGTCTGATATTCGTTGGGGAGGCTTTTTGTGATGAGTGGGGAAGAACAAGTAGAAGTGAAAAACAAACAGGGTGCATTTTCTATCAACCAAGAAGGGGAAGACTTGTTTTTAACCGTGTTTCCTTCCGAAGGTGAGGGAAAAGCGGTTTCGGAAGCCGAAATTGTTGCAGAACTCGACAAACGCGGCGTTGTGGAGTACGACCAAAAAACGATAACGCATGAGATTAATAAACCAAGTGCTCAGGCAGTTAAAATTGCGACGATAGGACAATCAGAAATTCATGTGGAAATTTCTAAGGATCGTATGGAAGCGACCCTTCAGATTGATATGTCTAAAAATGCGCCTTTGATTGCCTGGGAAGAGGTTTTGGAAAAAATAAACGCGAGTGGAATTGTCTTTGGTTTCGATGAAGCGGAGGCGCGAAAGGCACTGGAGCGTCCCGGGAATCGGGTTGTGATCGCAAAGGGGCAACCTGCGGTCAATGGAATCGATTCGCAGATTAAATACCATGTCGACTTGGAGAACAAAGGAAAACCTGTCGAATTGGATGACGGCAAAGTCGATTATAAAGATTTAAATCTTTTTACGATTGTGATGCAGGGAGATCTGCTTGCAGAAAAAATCCCATCCGTTCCGGGTGTGCCGGGATCCGATGTGCTGGGGATTGCTATCGTAGCTAAAGCGGGTAAAGAAGTTCCGCTGCCGCTTGGCAAGAATGTGCAGGCGGTAGAAAATACAATTACTGCGGGAATTGCCGGACAGGTAGTCGTTGCCAATAATAAGATCAGCGTTGTACCTGTCATTGAGATTAAAGAAGATGTTGACTTATCTACCGGCAATATCGAATTTGTCGGCAATGTCGTAGTAAAAGGGTCGGTTCAACCTGGCTTTACCGTCAAGGCGGAAGGCAATATTGAAGTGTACGGCACAGTAAGCGGCGGCATTGTAGAAGGTAAGAATGTTGTTATAAAAATGGGTATTCAGGGCATGCACCGCGGTTACGTCAAGGCAGTGGAAAACGTAGTGGCCAAGTTCATTGAAAATGCTACTGTACAGGCGGGCAACGATGTAATCGTGAACGAAGTCATACTTCATTCACGCATTAGTGCAGGAAAAAAAGTCATTGTCGAAGGAAAGCGTGGCCTGATTGCCGGGGGCAATATCTTGGCTGGCGAAGAAATTCGTGCCAAAATGCTGGGAACGCAAATGTCGACGAGTACAGAGCTGGAAGTTGGCGTTAATCCGCAACTAAGGGAAGAGTACCAGAACATTCGGCGCGAGATTAAAAAAGTGGAAGTGAGCCTGGAACAAACGCAAAAAGCGCTCAGTATTTTGCGGGGAATGGATCAGACAACGATGCCGCAGGATAAGCGTGAAATGTTGTTGAAATTGACAAAAGCCCAATTTCATTTAGTCGGTCAGGTGGAAACGATGCGCAACAGGATGACGGATATTGAACTGGCTTTTGAAGAAATGAAATACGGCAGGATTAAAGTTGCCGAGATCATGTATCCCGGAGTAAAAGTGGTTATCGGAACATTGGTTAAGCCAATCAGAGAAGCGCTGAAATTCTCTTCGTTGTATGCGGAAGATGGCGAAATTAGAATAGGTAGCTTTAAATAGAAACGGCGGCTTACCGATGGTAAGCCTACCTTTTTATTTGCTACAGGCTACCTGAAAGAACTCTGAAAAGAGAGGTGGCAGCTATGAATATACGTCCGATGGATATGCAAGTCTTGATCCCGCATGCGACCGATGTGGGAAAGACGCAGCAGCATGCAAATCAGCAACCCATGACGCAGCAGCAACAATTTGCCGAACAGCTCCAACAGCGTGCGGAACGCCAACAAAAACAAGTACAAGATACGAAAAAAAGTGAAGGCGGCAAAATAAAACGCGAAGACAAAGGGGACGCCCACAAACAGGGTAAGGGTGACGAAGGCGGCAAAGAGCGGAAACAAGCCGCAAGCGAAGTGGATGCAGCCGCAGAGGAACGGGCCGCGAAGGATCCGATGCGCGGCCGGCGAATCGATATCAAGACATGAGGTGGAACCATGACTGCAGGTGGAATTATTAGCATACTCATTATTCTGTTTGGCGGTTTTTTCATCGTCTATAAACGGAAAATGCTGATGGAAGTGTTTTCTCTTAACATGCATACGGCGACGCTGGAATTTCAAACACAATTGGAAGCTGCCGGAGCCGTTGTGATTAGAGAACTGGAAGATAAGATGAATCACCTGGAATTTTTATTGACTGAAGCGGAGAACCGCAGTCGGGAACTGGAAGAAAAGTTAACAACTGCCGAAAGACTGCTGAAAGAATATGACAGCAAAGCGGTTGCCCATCCTTCTCCCGCGCCGTTTAAAGCGCAGCCGGTTACTGAAGATTGGTACGCAGCGCAAGAGAGCGTTTTAGCACAGTCTGGTGAAGTTGAAACTGAAAAAGGTGTTTTTCCAGAAGTGCAGGACAGCGGGGATCGGCGTAAGTTGATTCTGACGATGGCGGAGCAGGGCTATAGCGTAACGGAAATTGCGAAAGCTACCGGCGCCGGCAAGGGTGAAATCATGCTGCTTTTACAGCTGCATCGCAAATAATTTTTTGAGCCGCTTGTAAATTTGTGAAATTTATGGTATATTATTATTCGTTGTAAATCCACACGCATTGAATCCGATGGACTGTGCCAACAAAACGTTGGTTTCCATTTAGGAGATGACAATTGCGGCGGTAAAAAAAACAGGAGGTGACTTTCATGTCGGTAATTTCTATGAAACAACTGTTGGAGGCCGGGGTGCATTTCGGTCATCAGACCAGACGCTGGAATCCTAAAATGGCTCCCTACATCTTTACGGAGCGCAATGGTATTTATATCATTGACCTGCAAAAGACTGTCAAGAAGGTTGAAGAGGCTTATAATTTTGTGCGTGAATTGGCGCAGACAGGTACCATTCTGTTTGTCGGTACAAAGAAACAAGCGCAAGAAGCAGTGCGTGACGAAGCACAACGCTGCAACATGTACTATGTAAATGAAAGATGGTTGGGCGGCATGCTCACCAACTTCCAAACCATTCAACGTCGGATTAGCCGTTTGGTTAAACTGGAAGAAATGGAAGCGCAAGGCATGTTCGAAGTTCTGCCGAAAAAAGAAGTGATCAAGTTGCGCCATGAAATGGAACGACTGCAAAAATTCTTGGGCGGCATCAAGACCATGAAAAAACTGCCGGACGCGCTGTTCATCATTGACCCGCGCAAAGAGCGCATTGCGGTAGCAGAAGCTAAAAAACTGGGGATTCCTATCGTTGGTATTGTTGACACCAACTGCGACCCGGACGAAATCGACCATGTCATTCCTGCGAATGATGATGCGATCCGTGCCGTTAAGCTGTTGGCTGGCAAAATGGCTGACGCTGTCCTCGAAGCTCGCCAAGGTGAGCAAATGGAAGAAGAAGCTGCTGCAGCTGAGTAATCTGTAAATAGAGAAGGTAAGGGGGAGCGTTGTAGACGCCTCCTTACCTTCATTAATAGCTAGGAGGAGCGAATATGGTAACTGCTGAAATGGTAAAACAACTGCGTGAACTTACCGGCGCAGGCATGATGGATTGCAAGAAAGCTCTGACCGAAACAAATGGCGATATTGATAAAGCCGTGGATTTTCTGCGTGAAAAAGGTTTGTCGGCTGCTGCTAAAAAAGCAGGGCGTGTTGCTGCTGAGGGTGTTGTAGAATCTTACATCCATGCCAACGGCCGCATCGGCGTATTGGTCGAGGTAAACTGCGAGACTGATTTTGTCGCAAAAACCGATAACTTTAAGGCCATGGCTAAAGATATTGCGATGCAAATCGCTGCTGCGAATCCGGCCTATGTCCGTCGTGAAGAAGTTCCGGCTGAAGTCGTGGAACATGAAATGGAAGTTCTCAAGGCGCAAGCGCTGAATGAAGGCAAGCCTGCCAATATTGTTGAAAAAATGGTAGTTGGCCGGGTTGATAAATTTTATAAAGAAATCTGTTTGATGGAACAGGGATTCATTAAGGATCCGGATAAGACGATTGCACAAATGATCAACGAAGCGATTTCGAAGATCGGCGAAAATATTTCGATCCGTCGTTTCACCCGCTATCAACTGGGTGAAGGCATTGAGAAAAAAGCCAATGATTTTGCTGCTGAAGTAGCTGCAGCAGTGAAACAATAAAAGAGAACACTTCGTGTTCTCTTTTTTCTAGGTAAGGACGGCAGTGAAAGGACTTTTACCTGTCGATGTGGAATAAATTTAAACGGAGAAATGGAGGCCTATAGCTTGAGTACGTCGAAATATAAGCGAGTGGTTCTAAAATTGAGCGGGGAAGCGTTGGCGGGCAGTCAAGGATACGGGATTGATCCAGTGGTCGTGGATGCAATTGCTCGCGAAATCAAAGAATTGCGTGCAACTGGCATTGAAGTAGCGGTGGTAGTTGGCGGCGGCAATATCTGGCGTGGTTTGTCAGGTAGTGCAAAGGGAATGGACCGGGCGACTGCGGATTACATGGGCATGTTGGCTACAGTGATGAATGCGCTTGCCATGCAGGATGCATTGGAGCACTGTGATGTGGACAGCCGGGTTCAAACTGCCATCGAAATGCGTCAGGTTGCAGAACCTTATATTCGGCGCAAGGCGATTCGTCATATGGAAAAAGGTCGCGTCGTTGTTTTTGCTGCAGGAACCGGAAATCCGTATTTTTCCACCGATACAACGGCAGCGCTTCGTGCCGCGGAAATCGAAGCGGATGTAATTCTTATGGCCAAGAAAAATGTTGACGGTGTTTATGATTCGGATCCGAGACAAAATCCAAATGCAAAGAAATTTGATGAACTGGCATATATTGAAGTATTGCAACGCGGCTTAGGCGTAATGGATTCGACTGCCACAAGTCTGTGCATGGATAATAAGATTCCAATCATTGTATTTAATATGGATGTACCGGGAAACATTTTAAAGGCGGCCTTGGGACATGAGATTGGTACTGTTGTAGGGAGGGGCTAATATGATCAAGGATATTTTTAATCAATATGAAGATAAAATGAAAAAGGCAATGGAAGCATTGCGCAAAGAATTATCTACTTTGCGGGCTGGCCGTGCTACCCCGGCGCTCTTAGAAAAAGTCATGGTTGATTATTACGGAACGCCGACGGCGGTCAATCAGGTCGCCAATGTATCGGTACCAGAACCCCGAACCATTGTTATCCAACCCTGGGAAAAAACAATGGTGCCGGCAATTGAAAAGGCGATCATGAAATCGGATCTGGGAATGAATCCGAATAGCGACGGAGCGATTATCCGTTTGAATATTCCTCAATTGACGCAGGAGCGTCGTCAGGAACTCGTCAAACAAGTGCACAAGAAATCGGAGGAGTCGCGTGTGACGGTGCGCAATCTGCGCCGCGATGCCAACGATGCAGTGAAGAAACTGGAAAAAGACAAACTGATTTCAGAGGATGAGGCCAAAAAAGGCCAAGAAGACATTCAAAAATTGACCGATAAGTATATCAAAGAGGTCGATGCTGTCATGGCGGCAAAAGAAAAAGAAATCATGGAAGTGTAACCATGCTTGAAATTGACGTAGTCGCCTTGGCGTTGCCGGTTGCTTGTGCAAGACTGGAAGCGGCCGACAGGGCATATGAGGTCGTGAAAACGGCTCCTAGTGGATCTGGATCCAGACAACTGCAGTTGGATGAGGCTGCATTATATGTAATCCGTCAGACCGTTGACAGCAAGGGTGTATACCAGCTTGTCGTGGCAGCAAAAATGGCAAAACACGGTCAGAATACGGCTGTTTCTCCGAACTGACTGGCGGAGGCCTGGACAAGGCTGTTTTGCCCCCTCATACGAGGGGGCTTCGTTTATGTAAAAAGCCGTAAAAGATTTGTGGCTGGAGGTCAGGAAGATGTGGAAAAAATGGTTCGGCAAAGCGGATAAAAATATTGCTGAATTTGAATTGGATAGGGAAAAGATGCCGCGTCATGTTGCGATTATCATGGACGGCAACGGACGCTGGGCAAAAAAACGTGCGATGCCGCGGACCTTTGGCCATCGTCAAGGTGTTGAGACTTTGAAACGCATTGTTCAATTTGCCTCGGATGCTGGGCTGCAGGTCTTAACCGTTTATGCCTTTTCCACAGAAAATTGGCGACGTCCCAGTTCGGAAGTGGATTTTTTAATGACGCTGTTCAAAGAGTTTTTGGAACAGGAAATAGATGAATTGCATCGTAATCGAGTGCGAATCCGTTTTATCGGAGATATCGCGGGTCTGCCGATGGTGTTGCAGCAGACCTTTGCTGACGCGGAATGTCTGACCGCAAACAATCCGGGCCTTATCTTCAATGTAGCGGTGAATTACGGCGGTCGGGCTGAAATTGTTCAAGCCGTCCGCGCCCTTGCAATGCAGGTGAAAGAAGGGGAAATATCTTATGATGCCATTTCTGAAGCGTCTATTTCTGATCAATTATATACTGCGGGACAACCGGATCCGGACTTGTTGATCCGTCCTAGCGGTGATTTTCGCATCAGTAATTTTTTGCTGTGGCAGTTGGCCTATACTGAATTTTGGTTTACGGAAACGCTGTGGCCGGATTTTAGCGTAGAAGAATTTGCTGCAGCGATGATCGCCTATCAAAAGAGAGAGCGGCGGTTTGGGGGATTAAAGAGGTGAATATATGTTAGTGAAAAGAATCCTGACTGCTTTGGTTGGAATCCCATTAAGCGTTCTTGTCGTCGTGCAGGGAGGCTGGCTTTTTGTTGCAGCCGTTACAGCGTTAACGCTCTGCGCTTGGCATGAGTGGCGAGGCATTTGCAGTGCTGCTGCGATTGAAATTCCGCAGATGGCAGGGGGGGCGTTCCTGCTGCTTTTGCTTGGCTGCGCCTGGCAGGGAAACGGCCGAGAACTCTACGCGATAACATCGTTTGCCGCGTTGGCGGTGATGAGCTTGGCCGTATTAGGACGCGCTCGGTATTCCCTGCAGACCGCGGCGTTTACTTGTTTGGGGGCCCTCTATATTGGCGCAGGATTTTCACACTTGGTTTTGCTGCGCTTCTTGAGCGGAGCGGTGAATGTTGAATTGTTTGGTTCTTTTGTCGCGGCTGGAGCCGTCTATCTCGGGATTGCATTTTTGGGAATTTGGTCAAGCGATACGATGGCTTTTTTTGTTGGCCGGCAATGGGGGCGGCATAAATTATCTCCGTCAATCAGTCCGGGTAAAACGGTCGAGGGCTTTATCGGCGGTTTGCTGTGCTGTGTTGCGCTAACGATTTATCTTGGACAGGTATGGCTGGGTTTGAGTGCTTTTTCAGCGGCTGGGTTAGGCGTATTGATCGGCTTAACGGCTCCGCTTGGCGATTTAGCTGAATCGGCGTTAAAGCGATTTGCCGGGGTGAAAGATTCCGGCACGCTGTTTCCAGGGCACGGCGGCGTTTTGGACCGCTTTGATAGTGTTTTGTTTGCTGTGCCGGTAGTGTATTATTATATTCAGGCAGTTGCCGGATAGGAGGATTGGGCATGAAGAGCAAAGGTCTTGCGATATGGGGCAGTACAGGCTCAATTGGCACGCAGACGCTGGATGTTGTAACGCAACATCCAGAGCGTTTTACTGTCAAGGTTTTAATGGCAAAGCAGAATGCAGCCTTATTGCAGGAGCAGATAGAGCGTTATGAACCGGAAGTTGCCGTGTTGGTCGACGAAAATGCGACACAGGAGCTGCGCAAACGATATCGGGGCCGAACCACCATCTTATCGGGTGAAACAGGCTTGCTGGCGGCTGCAGCACATCCTGCAGTCGATATTGCGCTCAATGCACTTGTCGGTTTCGCCGGTTTGAAACCGACGCTCCACGCGATCGAAGCGGGAGCGACGATTGCACTGGCTAACAAAGAGACTTTGGTTGCCGCAGGTGAATTGGTTACAAAAAAAGCGGCCGCTAAAGGGGTTTCCATATTGACGGTGGATAGTGAGCATAGCGCGATCTTGCAGTGCTTGCAAGGCGAAGCAGCCGATCGTGTGGAACGGATTATTCTGACCGCTTCCGGCGGACCTTTTCGCGGGAAACAGCGCGACGAACTGGTTTCTGTCAGCGTCGAAGCGTGTTTGCAACATCCGAACTGGTCAATGGGAAAAAAAATAACAGTTGATTCTGCAAGCCTGGCTAATAAGGGCCTTGAGGTCATCGAAGCACACTGGCTGTTTGGGATGCCATATGATAAGATTGAAGTCGTTGTTCATCCGCAGAGCATCATCCATTCAATGGTCGAATTTGCCGATGGAGCAGTGATGGCTCAATTGGGACAACCGGATATGCGCGTACCGATTCAATATGCGTTGACTTTTCCGGAACGTTTGCCTGCACCGTATCCGCGCCTAGATTTTCAAAAGATGAAAGATCTGACGTTTGCGGCGCCGGATACGAAAACGTTTGCCGCGCTTGCGCTTGCGTATGCGGCAGGACGAAGCGGCGGTACGATGCCGTGCGTATATAATGCGGCCAATGAAGTGGCCGTCTACGCATTTCTCGAACAGAGCATTCCGTTTCTCGCTATCGCGGAAGTGATTGAAAGCGTTATGGCGGAACATCAGGTTACCCAGTGCAGCGATCTGGAAGCGGTGCTGCAAGCAGATGCATGGGCGCGTGCTGCTGCTAAAGCATGCATCGACCGGCGGTATGCCTAAGAGGCAGGAGTAAAAGTGGGGTGTTGACAACGTTATGATGACGATACTAGCAAGTGTATTTGTATTCGGTTTGGTTGTCTTGGTTCATGAATTAGGCCATTTTGTCACCGCTAAAGCCGTTGGCATGCGGGTCGATGAATTCGCCATCGGATTTGGCCCGAAAGTCATTCAGTTCCGCAAAGGGGAGACTCTTTATTCTTGGCGTGCGATCCCGTTGGGCGGATTCAATAAAATTGCCGGAATGGATCCCGACGAACCACAGGATGAAAGATCCTTTCAACAAAAATCCTTGGCGGCGCGCATGTTGGTTATTTTAGCGGGGTCGTTAATGAATCTATTGCTACCGGTGCTATTGTTTTCTGCGGTCTTTATCAGTTCGGGCATCAGTACGCCAACGGATATGCCGATTGTCGGCACCGTTTTACCGGGACGTCCGGCCGCTGTAGCGGGGATGCAGACAGGCGATAAAATTGAGCGCATCGATGGTCAGGCCATTGCGAGTTGGAATCAGTTTGTTAATGTCATCAAGGTCAGCTCCGGCAAAATCTTGTTAGTCGAAGGCGTGCGTGAAGGCCAAGCGTTTCAACTCCAAGTGATACCGGAATATGATGAAAAGGCAGATAAGGGCATTGTCGGAGTAATGCCGCAAATGGATCGTTATCAGCCAGGCGTTATTGAATCCGTCGGTTTGGCAGGAAAACAAACGTATCTGGTAACGGCAGAAATGAGCGTCGGGTTATGGAAAATGGTGACGCGCCAAGTGTCGGCCGAAGTGGCGGGTCCGATTGGCGTTGCGCAAATGGCGGGCGAGGTTGCGCAGCTGGGCTTTTTACCGTTGCTGCAGTTCGCTGCGTTTCTCAGTATCAACTTAGGGATCATTAACTTACTGCCAGTGCCGATGCTCGATGGCGGACATGTTCTGACGCTGTTGGTTGAAGGCGTGCGCGGGCGGCCGTTAGAGCGTCAGCGCCAGCAGTTCATACAAACGATAGGCTTTATCTTATTGATCCTATTGTTCTTAATCGCGACATTTAAAGATGTTTCGCGATTAAAGCTATTCTAGAGGGGGCATTCGCATGGAACGGCGCAAAACAAGAAGGATTCATATTGGCGGCGTACCGATCGGCGCAGGTGCGCCGATTACGGTGCAGTCGATGACGAATACGAAAACGGATGACGTGGCTGCGACTGTCGCTCAGATTAAGGCGTTGGCGGATGCTGGCTGCGATATCGTGCGTTTGGCGGTGCCGGATGAAAAAGCGGCGCAGGCGATTGACCAGATTAAGACGCTTTCGCCTTTGCCGCTTGTAGCGGATATCCATTTTGATTATCGCCTTGCTCTGGCGGCGTTGGCTGGCGGCGTAGACGCTTTGCGCCTGAATCCGGGCAATATTGCCAAACGCGAGCAGGTTGTTGAAGTGGTTAAGGCCGCTAGGGAACGCAGTGTGCCGATCCGAATCGGCGTTAACGCCGGGTCGCTTGACAAAAAATTGCTGCTGCGCCATGGCGGGCATCCGACGCCGGAGGCGATGGTGGAGAGCGCGCTGGGGCATATTCGCATCTTGGAAGAACTGGATTTTCAGGACATTAAAATTTCATTGAAAGCCAATGATGTGCCGATGACAATCGAAGCCTATCGGCAAATGTCGGAACAGGTAGAATATCCGCTGCACCTTGGCATCACGGAAGCCGGGACAGTGAATTCCGGTATTGTCAAGTCTTCGGTGGGGATCGGTGCTTTGCTGGCGCAGGGAATTGGCGATACGCTTCGTATTTCGCTGACGGGTGATCCGGTCGTCGAAGTAAAGATAGGTAATGAAATTTTAAAGAGCCTTGGTCTCAGACAGTATGGTCCTACACTCGTGTCCTGCCCTACTTGTGGACGCTGTGATATTGATCTGGCGGCGATTGCTGCTAAAGTGGAGATGAGACTGCAAAATGTGAAAAAACCGCTCCGCGTGGCGGTTATGGGGTGCGTCGTCAACGGGCCCGGCGAGGCAAAAGAAGCCGATGTCGGCATTGCGGGCGGCAAGGGGATGGGGTTGGTGTTTCGTAAAGGAGAAATTGTGCGCAAAGTAGCGGAAGAGCAATTGGTAGACGCGCTGATGGAAGAATTGGACTCTATCTTGTCAGCCGATTCGTGATATAATCAAGATGGAATGATATGGGAAGAGGAGGTATGCTTATGCGTGGGAATATTGAAGAAATGTTACAATGTAAAAAATGGGCGGTAGTTGGCGCTACCGCAAATCCGGATAAATATGGTTATCGTATTTTTAAGGTGATGAAAGCGGCCGGTTTCGAAGTGTATCCGGTAAATCCGGGCGTTGAGGCCATTGATGGCGAACGTTGTTATGCGACGCTGACAGATTTGCCGATAAAGCCGGATGCGGTTGATCTTGTCGTTGCTCCAAAGATTGGTGAGTCCATTGTGCGTCAGTGCAGTGAACTAAAGATTAAGAATGTTTGGCTGCAACCGGGGGCGGACAGCGCCGCCTTGTTGAAAGTGGCGGAGGAATTGGAATTGGCAGTGGTTCATGATGCTTGCATCATGATGGAATTGCGAAAAAAGGAGGCTAAATAATGAGTGAAGTGATGGTCGTAGGCGCCAATCAATTTGCGGCGGAAGTCATCGAGTACAAAGAACTTCCGGTTCTGGTCGATTTCTGGGCACCGTGGTGCGGATATTGTACGAAGCTCTTGCCGCTACTTGATGAACTGGCCGGTGATTTGACAGGCAAGGTCAGAGTAGTGAAGGTCAATGTAGATGAAAATCGTGAACTGGCGCAGCAATATGGCGTCATGAGCCTGCCTACGCTGATGATTTTTAAGAACGGTGAGCAAGTCGAAAAGTTTACCGGATTTTTGCCGAAAGCGGAGTTGTCTGCTAAAGTACAGCCGCACTTATAAGGCTGTAAAGCAAAAAGCCCCCCTGCGTTACGAAAGTGAAACGCAGGGGGCTTTTTGCTTTTTTGTTTTACTTGCAGCCGCAGTTGCAACCGCAAGACGATTCACAAGAGGCAAGCGTCTTGTTCAGATCGCGAATCAGCGCTGCTACGTCGATGCCGTGTGCATTAGCGCCTTGTTCGATGTTTTCAAACCGAGCGGCGGAGCAGCCTAAGCAACCCATGCCGTAGTTGCGAAACACATCAACCGTTTGCGGATATTGTTGTACTACTTCTAAAATGCTCATTTTTTCATTGATTTGCATGTGTGAAAGCCTCCTTGTTGTTAACTGCTGCTATTATAACATATCCATTCTTTCTTGTCAGGGGTGGCTTGATAAATCATCTACTAGGACAAAAGACTTATTTTCTTCTATTTAGCCGGGATTTAGCAAATATAAGGGGTTTTAAGAGAAAAGAAGGCAGGATTTTTTTTCTAAAAGAAGAATAAGTCTATAAAAGTGGTTTATAGTGGTGAAAAGTGGTGAAGATTGTGAGAGTGGTGGTGAAGTAACCGTGTTCATGGGGGAATATAATCATAGCATCGATAATAAAGGGCGTATGATATTCCCTGCCAAGTTCCGTGAGGAATTGGGCGAGCGGTTCATAATCACCAAGGGTCTCGATAATTGTCTCTTTGTTTACGGAGCGGAAGAATGGCGGATTTTAGAAGAAAAACTGCGGAAGCTGTCACTGGCTAAGCCGGAAGCTCGAGCATTTGCCCGCTTTTTCTTTGCGGGAGCTGCGGAAGTGGAGAGCGATAAGCAGGGCAGAGTGCTTATTCCCAACAACTTGCGCGACTATGGTAAACTGGATAAGGATGTTGTAGTGATCGGGGTGTCTACACGAATTGAAATCTGGGCGAAAGATGCTTGGGATGATTACAACGCTGCAATTGGTCCGGAAGTGGCGCAAATTGCAGAGAACCTGGTGGATTTGGGAATTTAGCAGGAATTTAATATGGAGCGATGCAGTGTGGATGTAAGTTTTGAACATGTCAGCGTATTGCCGGAAGAGACATTGGCGGCGTTGGTAACGAATAAAAAAGGCATATATGTGGATTGTACGTTAGGCGGTAGCGGTCATGCTGCACGAATTGCAAGCCGGCTTGATCCGGAAGGGATGCTGATTGGCATTGATCAGGATCCGACCGCGATAAAAGTGGGCGCGGAGCGCCTTGGAGCTATGAAATGCAAAGTCTCATTGGTGCAACGAAATTTCCGTTATTTGGCGGAAATTCTCGAAGAGCTTGACATTAAGCGGGTTGACGGAATATTATTTGATTTAGGAGTTTCTTCTTATCAGCTTGATACGGCAGAACGTGGCTTTTCCTATATGCAGGATGCACCGCTTGATATGCGGATGGATCCTACGGCGAAATTATCGGCCTACGAGGTCGTAAACGGATATGATGAGGCTAAATTGACCGAGTTGATTTTTTCTTATGGCGAAGAGCGATGGGCAAAACGAATCGCGGCGTTTATTCATCAGAGTCGGATGCAAGCGCCGATTGAAACGACAGGAGCCTTAGTGGATATCATTAAAAAAGCGATTCCTTCTGCAGCGCGACGTGACGGACCGCATCCTGCGAAGCGGACGTTTCAGGCGATTCGTATCGAAGTAAACAGTGAACTTAGCATCTTAAAAGAAACCTTTCTGACGGCCGTTGAGAGACTTAATAGCGGCGGCCGGATTTGCATCATAACATTCCATTCGCTGGAAGACCGGATTGCGAAACAGACATTGCAGGCGTTGGCAAAAGGTTGCGATTGTCCGCCGCGCATTCCAATCTGCGTTTGCGGCAAAAAAGCGCAAGTCAAGTTAATTGGCAAAGCGATTGCGCCTGGCGAACGTGAGTTGGAAGAAAACCCCCGATCACGTAGTGCGAAACTAAGGGTAGCGGAAAAAAAGGCGCAGTAGCGTAGAAAGTAGGAGGATCATTTTATGCTGGCACAGAGATTAGAAATGCCGCAACTTGATATCCCGGTGCAGGCTCAGCCGCGCAAACAAATGAAAACGGACGCGAGACCAAGCCGTGCGTTGCGCTTTCGCTGTTTGGCGATGGTTCTGTTTCTGATTGCTTTAGGCGTTTTTGTCACTGCGCGCAGTGCGATGATCATTTCAGAAGGCTATTCTCTGGTGGAAATGAAGTCTCAGGCAATCAAAATGGAAAAAGAAAATGAAGTATTGCGTTTGGAAGTGGCGCGTCTCAAATCACCGCAGCGCATCCAAGCGATCGCGACGTCGCAATTGGGCATGGTCGTACCGACCAATGTGTATTGCGCCGCTAATGCGCAGGCGAAAGACAGCCAACCGCTGGTTGCGCAGGAGAAAGAAGTCGGTCTGGTGAATGGCGTAGTAAATTTGCTGAAAGCGGCCAAGGCGGAAGCTAGTCATAAGAATTAGCGGTTTCCTGCCGTTAAGGCGCTATAAATGCGGAAAAACATTCGACAGCAGCCTTTGTGGCTGCTGTTTTTATGTAGTATAATGAGAAGAGTTTGCTATTTTAGCTAAGCGGAAAGTTTGCTGGCTGGATCAAATATGAAATATAGGGAGAGTGCGATATGACAAAGACGTTACGAGAGATCATCGAGTTGCTGCCGGGTGCGGTGGTCAGCGGCGACAGTGATATAACGATACAGGACATTCATCATGATTCCCGAGCGTTGCTGCCAGGTGGTCTGTTTGTCTGCATTAGCGGCGCTACTGTCGATGGGCATGCTTTTTTGCAACAGGCAAAGGAACGCGGGGCGTTGGCGGCCTTAGTGGAAAGGGAGATTGAAGCACCGCCGGAGGGCTTGACTTTGGTGCGCGTAGCAGATACGAGGGCAGCGGCGAAAAAAATTGCGCCGTTCTTTTTTGATTATCCGGCGAAAAAAATGCGAATGGTCGGCATTACCGGTACAAACGGCAAAACGACGACGACTTACTTGCTAAAGAGCATCTTGAACCGGGCGGGATATAAGGTTGGCGTGATCGGTACGATTCAAAACATTATCGGCGAGAGAAAGATTCCAACCAACAATTCAACGCCGGATGTCATTGATCTACAGCGCCTGTTAGCGGAAATGTCCGAGTGCGCCGTGGATTATGTGGTTATGGAAGTTTCCTCGCATGCACTGGAACTAGACCGTGTTGCCGGTTGTGAATTCGATGCGGCTGTCTTTACCAATATGACGCAAGATCATTTGGATTTTCATCATACCTTCGAAAACTATTTGGCGGCCAAGCAACGCCTCTTTTCAGGCTTGAGCGAAGCCGAGGGCAATAAGCGACGCAAGACCGCGATTGTTAATATCGATGATCCGGCTGGTGCGGCGATGAAAGCCGCTTCAGCAGTTACCACGCTTAGCTACGGCTTGAAGCAAAACGCCGATTTTATGGCGCTAGAGACCGATGTACAAGCAAGCGGAACCCGCTTTGTGCTTCAATCGCCGCTAGGGCGTGAGACGCTGCAATTGAAGATTACTGGCTTTTTCAATGTCTACAATGTCTTGGGGGCTATTGCAGCTGCGAGCGCGGAAGAGATTCCCTTCCCTGTCATCAAAGAAGCGTTGGAAGAGTTTGTCAGCGTCTCAGGCCGATTCGAATTGGTTGACGGCGGTCAGGATTTTAGCGTGATTGTCGATTATGCGCATACGCCGGATGGTTTGGAAAATATTCTGCAGACGGCAAAGCAGATTGCAAAACGGCGCATCATCGTCGTTTTCGGCTGCGGCGGGGACCGGGATCGGACGAAACGCCCCATTATGGGCGGAATTGCGGCCCGTTATGGCGACATTGTGATTGTAACGTCGGATAATCCGCGCTCGGAAAATCCGGCGCTCATTTTGGAAGAAATTGAAGTTGGGATAAAAGAACAGCTTTCAGCTGACAAAGTCTATGAAAAGATTGCAGATCGCCGTCAGGCCATTGGCCGCGCGATTGAATTGGCGATGGCGGATGATCTGGTCATTATTGCCGGCAAAGGGCACGAGGATTACCAGATTCTTAATACGGGCAAGATACATTTTGATGATAAGGAAGTCGCATTGGAGTGGCTCAAGGTGAAACGGTAATGGCAAAGTTTACGTTACAGGAAGTCTGTGAAGCGACCGGAGCTTACGTCAATAGCGACGAAGAGATCCTTTTTTCAGGTGTTTGCACCGATACGCGGAAAATTAAGCAAGGCGACTTGTATGTTGCGCTGCAGGGAGAAAACTTTGACGGACACCAATTTGCGGCAGAGGCGGCACAAAAAGGGGCTGCAGGCATTATTGCCGCAAAGGAAATCACGCTCGATATTCCGGTGTTCAAAGTCAGAGATACGCTCGCTGCGCTACAGGCATTGGCGAAATTCCACCGTCTGCGTTTTTCCATTCCGGTGATTGCAATCACCGGATCAAATGGCAAGACGACGACCAAAGACATGGTTGCGGCTGCATTGGCGTCCAGTTACCATGTGTTGAAGACGCAGGGAAATTTCAATAATGAGATCGGCTTGCCGCTCACGCTGCTGCAGCTGACGCAAGAGCATCAGGCGGCCGTTGTCGAAATGGGCATGCGCGGACTGGGACAAATTAGAGAATTGATGCGGATTGCTTGCCCGACGCACGGCATTGTAACGAATGTCGGCGAGACGCATATGGAGCTGTTGGGCAGCCTGGAGGCGATTGCTGCAGCCAAAGGAGAACTCGTCGAGGATTTGCCGGAAACGGCGACTGTTTTTTTAAATTATGACAATGAATATGTCCGCCAGATGGATGTTTTGGCGAAAGGAAAAGTGGTCTTTTATGGCTGCGATCCGGCATCTGACGTACAGGCGCTCGGCAATACCTATCAAAACGGACGGACAAGGATTGATCTTCGGACGAGGGAGGGAAACTGGCAGCTGGAAATTCCGGTTGTCGGTCGTCATAACGTTTATAATGCAATGGCTGCCGTTGCGGTTGCCGAGGCGCTGGGCGTCGCGAAAGAGAAGATTGCCGCCGGACTTTCGTCGCTCGAACTTAGTGCGATGCGGCTGCATGTTGAGCGACGCGGTGCGTTTTGCATTATCAATGATGCGTATAACGCCAGTCCGATGTCAATGTTGGCTGCTCTCGATGCACTGAAGGAAGTTTCGATCGGGCGCCGGGTCGCGGTGCTTGGAGATATGCTCGAACTGGGTGAGGTTGCCGCTGAAGCGCATGCGAGAGTGGGGCAATATGCAGTGCAAAGCGGTGTGGAAGTTTTGATCGCACTGGGGCCATGGGCCAAACATTTGGCCCATGCGGCAAAATGCGATGCTAGGAGTGTCGTTGTTTATTGGACGGAAAGTCCAAGCGAGGCGAAAGCCTTCCTGCGCCAAACGCTACAAGCCGGCGACACGGTCTTGTTGAAAGGGTCGCGCGGCATGCGGATGGAACAAATGATGGAGGTATTCGAACCATGCAGCAAATGATGTATGCGGCGATTGTTGCGGCTCTTTTGGTAATTGCCAGCGGACCACTTGTCTTGCCGGTACTTAGAAGGTTAAAGTTTGGCCAGAGTATCCGCCAGGAAGGACCGGAAAGCCATTATGCAAAGGCTGGAACGCCGACAATGGGCGGCGTCATGATTTTAGCTGCGCTATCGATTGCGGCTGTCGTCTTTGCTCCACATGGAGCGGCGTTGTGGTTGGCGTTGTTTGTTACTCTCGGTCATGGCGCACTGGGGTTTGCCGATGATTTTATTAAAGTAGCAAAGAAGCGTTCGCTCGGCCTTACGGCTCGGCAAAAACTGCTCGGACAAGCAGCCATTGCAGCGGTCATGGCGTATGCCTCCGTTCAGCTGATGGGACGTGGTACTGCGGTCTGGTTGCCGGGAACGACAATGTTGTTTGATTTTGGCCTTGGCTATTATCCTTTTTTATTTTTGGTATTGGTAGGAACAACCAATGCCGTTAATTTAACGGATGGTCTGGATGGATTGGCGGCAGGCGTTACCGTGATTGCTGCAGCCGTTTACGCTTGGGTTGCTTACCTGCTCGGCGCATTGTCGCTGGGTGTGTTTTGTGCGGCGCTGGCTGGAGCCGCACTTGGCTTCTTGCGCTATAATGCGCATCCGGCGAGAGTTTTCATGGGAGATACCGGATCGCTGGCGTTAGGCGGCGCTCTGGCAACGGTTGCGGTGCTGACGCGGACGGAACTGCTTTTGATCGTTGTGGGCCTGGTCTATGTGGCGGAAGCGCTGTCGGTCATGATCCAGGTGACATCTTATAAATGGCGTGGCAAGCGGATCTTTCGCATGAGTCCGTTGCATCATCATTTTGAATTAGGCGGCTGGTCAGAGACACGCGTGGTGCTAACCTTTTGGAGTGCGGCTGCTGCCGCCGGATTGCTCGCGGTCGGATTGATGCTGCTAAGCCGAATGGGAGGCGCAAGCTGATATGGATATGACAGGAAACAAAACTTGTGTTTTGGGCGCAGGGCGCAGCGGCATTGCTGCGGCTCAGGTCATGCGTGGCTTGGGCGCAGACGTTACGCTCTGGGATGGTAAAAAGCCAGAGACGCTGTCAGAGGAATTAATCGCTCTTTCAAAAGAGGGAGTACATTTGGAACTGGGCGATGCAGCGTCTGATTTTCTAGCGAAAATGAAGCTGGTTGTGACTTCGCCGGGAATTGCGCAGGAGCATCCGCTACTGCAGCAGGCCGTGCTACTTGGAATTCCGGTTTGGAGTGAAGTGGAGTTGGCGTACCGGCTTTGTCGCGCTCCGATGGTTGCAATCACCGGGACGAATGGAAAGACGACGACGACGACGCTGCTTGGTGAATTAGCGAAAACGACGTTTGCCAAAGTTGCGGTTGGCGGCAATATCGGCGACCCGTTATCTTTGCAGGTTACTCCGCTGACAGAAAATGATTTGGCAGTGGCTGAGATATCGAGTTTTCAATTGGAGTGGGTGGACAAGTTTGCACCGCATGTTGCAGCGATTCTCAATATCACGCCGGATCATATGGATCGTCATAAGACGCTTGAAGGGTATACGGCGATGAAGGAGCGGATCTTTCTTGGTCAAAGTCAGGACGACTATGTGCTGTTGAATCATGACGATTCTGGCGTACGCGCTCTGGCACCGCATTGCAAAGGAAGAGTCGTCTACTTTAGTCGTTTGACGACGCTCGACGAAGGCGTGTTCGTTGCAAAAGGGCAGGTTTGCATTCGCTGGCAGGGGCAGCAGCATGCTGTTTTCAATTTATCTGAGCTGCAAATCAAAGGCGATCATAATGTGGAAAATGTCCTGGCTGCTTGTGGCACGGCTTTTTTTGCGGGCATCGCGCCGGATAAAATGGCAGCGGTTCTGGCAAATTTCCGCGGCGTCGAACATCGCATTGAATGGGTCCGAGCCGTCGATGGCGTTGATTATTATAATGACTCAAAGGCGACAAATCCGGAATCGACGATCAAGGCGATTGAGGCGTTTGAGGAAAAATTACTGCTGATCGCCGGCGGTTATGACAAGCATACGGATTTGACGCCGATGATGAAACTGTTAGCGCAGCGAAACGCGCTTTTGATCCTGATTGGTGCAGCTGCAGATCGCTTTGCCGATGCGGCTGCGCAAAACGGCGTTGTGACCATTCGGCGCGCCGTCGATATGGCGGCTGCCGTGGCGCTCGCAAAGGAGAGTGCCGAAAAGGGGCAGGTGGTGCTTCTTTCGCCCGCCTGCGCCAGTTACGACATGTATAGCGGCTATGAGGAAAGGGGTCGGCATTATAAGAGCCTGGTTGAGGCACTTTAGCCGACAGGGGAGGATCGCGTGCGTATTGTTTTTTCAGGTGGCGGAACCGGCGGGCATATTTATCCGGCACTGACCATTTTGCGTAAATTACAGGAATTGCATCCTGAAGTGGAAGTCTTATATATTGGTACCGATAAAGGCTTGGAGTCGGATATCATCCCAAAAGAAAACATCCCTTTTCGTACGATACGGGTCAGCGGTTTTCGGCGCAGTCTGACGATCGAGAACCTGCGAATTGCCTGGCAGGCAGCCGCAAGTGTCTGCGATGCTTTTGCGATTTTAAAGGAGTTTGCGCCGCAAGTGGTAGTCGGTACAGGCGGCTACGTGTGCGGGCCTGTTTTGCTAGCGGCGAAACTGGCTGGTATTCCAACGATGATTCAAGAGCAAAATGTCGTGCCAGGTATGACGAATCGTATCTTGGCTCGCTTGGTAAATCAAGTCGCAGTTGGTTATGAGGATGCGGTAGCGCAGTTTCCGATATCGTGCCACCCTGCTGTCTGCGGCAACCCGGTGCGCCCAGAGGTTCTTTCCGCGACGCGCGAGGCCGGTCTTGAAAGTCTTGGACTTGACGGAACGCTTCCGGTACTTCTGGTTTCCGGCGGTAGCCGCGGAGCGCGCAGCATCAATCAGGCGATGCTGGCAGTGCATCAGTTTTTTGCGGCGGCAGGCAATCTGCAAATTGTTCATGTGACAGGGCGGCAGGATTATGATACAGTAGTGGAAGGTTTGGCTCAGGCTGGAATCAGTCATGGTCTGGGAACTCGGCTACAGGTACATCCCTATTTATATGACATGGCCAATGCGCTGGCGGCGGCTGATATCGCAGTCTTTCGTGCAGGGGCAATTGCGCTGGCCGAACTTACTGTGCGCGGCATACCGGGAATTTTGATTCCCTACCCGTACGCTGCGGCCAATCATCAGGAGTGGAATGCACGCAGCGTGGCGCAAGCCGGTGCGGCTGTTGTTATTGATGACGCATCGCTTAGCGGCGCTTCTCTGACTGCGGCGGTACAGGAGCTGTTGTCTGATGCAAAGAAACGAAATGAAATGAAAGAAAATAGTCTTCGTATGAGCCGGCCGGAAGCGGCGGCCGATTTGGCTAAAATAGCCTGGTCGTTAGGGAGACGTTGATAATTGGAGGGTTAGGATTGTTAGAGAAAATTCGCCACTTTCACTTTGTCGGCATCGGCGGTTCAGGCATGAGCGCGATTGCCAAGGTTTTGCTAGAAAAAGGGTATGTCGTTTCCGGTTCTGATATGAGCGCGTCGGAAATGACGCAGAAACTGGCCCGGCTTGGCGCGAAGATATTCGCGCAGCATCAAGCGGAAAACATTGCTGGCGCCGAGGCTCTTGTCGTATCTACAGCCATTGCGGCTGCGAATCCGGAAATCGTTGCGGCCAAAGCCGCCGGAATTCCGGTTTATCATCGTTCGGATTTGGTTGCCGCACTGATGAATCAGCGAACCGGTATTGCGGTAGCTGGTGCGCACGGCAAGACAACAACTACGTCGATGATTGCTTTAATGATGGAGCATGGCGGACTGGATCCGGCCGTCATCATTGGTGGTGAACTCGATTATATAAAAGGCAACGCGAAGTGGGGCAACGGACGTTTTCTCGTTGCGGAAGCCGATGAAAGCGACGGCTCTTTTCTGAAATTTGCACCGAAAGTTGCCGTGGTGACGAATATTGAAAATGACCATATGGACTATTATCACACGATGGAGAATGTTTTGCAGGCGTTCAGAACGTTTTTACAAAACCTGTCGCCAGTGGATGGTCTGGCTGTCGTCTGTCTGGACAATGAACATGTGCGCGATTTGCTGCCGGAAGTTCGTGCGCGCTGCTTAACTTACGGATTGCAGCCCGGCGCGGATTATACCGCGTGCAACCTGCGGACGAATGGCGCACAGACGCTTTATGATATTCATCACAAGGGAAAAAATCTTGGGACAATGCGACTCCATGTCCCGGGAGAACATAACGTCTTGAACTCGCTGGCGGCTGTGATTGTCGGCTTGGAAAGCGGTTTGACGTTTGAACAAATTGTTGACGGCATGGGGCATTTTTATGGTGCAAAGCGCCGTTTCCAAACGAAAGCAAGGCTGAATGGAGTTTGGATTGTCGATGATTATGCCCACCATCCAACGGAAATTATTTCGACGCTTGCAGCGGCGCGTCAGACGGAGGCCGGTCGGCTGATCTGCGTATTTCAACCGCATCGTTTTAGCCGGACGCAATTGTTGCTGCGTGAATTTGGCGGTGCATTTTCGAATTGCGATGTCGTCATCTTGACGGATATTTATGCGGCGGGCGAAGCGCCGCGCACCGGCGTTTCCGGTGAAGTGCTGCGTCAGGAAGTGGAGCGGCAATTGGAGCGGCCGATCGTTTATATTCCGGAGAGAGAAAAGATAGCCCGTTATTTGGCGGAAACAGCGGAAAGTGGCGATCTGATCATGACAATGGGCGCGGGCGATATTTATCGCACTGGTGAAGAATTAATCGAATTGCTTACGGCTAAGCAACCGGCAGGAGGAAACTGAGATGAAAGACAAGAAGATTGCGGTCGTTATGGGCGGACCTTCGACGGAGCGTGAAGTTTCGCTGCGAACCGGCGGAGCCATTTTGACCGCGTTGCAGGAAAAAGGGTACAATGCGGTTGGGATCGATCTTGAACCGGCGAATTTACTGGATCAGCTGCGTAAAGAACAGATTGACGTCGTATTCAATGCCGTCCATGGCTTATACGGCGAAGACGGTGTCTTGCAGGGCGCGCTTGAATTGGCGGGAATTCCTTATACCGGGTCGAGGGTCATGGCCAGTGCAATGGCGATGGATAAAGGCATTTCGAAGCGATTGTTTGAGGCGGCTCAAATTCCTACGCCGCGCTCGCGCTTGTTTCAGCGCAGTGAAGACCAGGCGGTGGTGACGAGCCGGATTGCGGCGGAGTTTTCGCTTCCGGTAGTTGTGAAAGCGACGTCGCAAGGCTCGAGCATTGGCGTTGTGATCGTCAAAGAGGCAAAGGACGTCCCGGCCGCTGTTGCGGAGGCATTTCGCTACAGTGAAGAACTGCTGGTAGAAGAGTTTATCGTCGGACGGGAATTGACGGTAGCTGTCTTAGCCGGAGCGAAGTTCGAAGTGTTTCCGGTGATTGAAATTGTACCGCATTCCGGTCAATACGATTACCATTCAAAATATACCAAAGGGGCCAGTGATTATCGTGTTCCGGCGCAGCTTGAGGCCGTGGTCGAAGCCAAGGTCAAGCAGGTTGCAGCCGACGCGTTTAAAGTACTGCACTGCTCTGGTATTGCCAGGGTGGATGTGATGTTGGATCAGCAGGGAAATCCCTATGTACTGGAAGTCAATACGATACCGGGCATGACGGAGACGAGTTTAGTGCCTAAAGCGGCAGCGGCCGTCGGTCTTTCCTTCGGAGATTTGTGCGAACGTCTGCTCCTGGCTTGTCAATAGGGGTGATAATGTGATCAGACGGCATAACGAAAGACCAGCAGCAAAACCTGTTTTGCTGCGCGCGGTCTTGATCATTGGGCTCATATGCGCAGTCGTTTGGATGGCTTGGTTAAAGGTATCGCCGCTTTTTTCCTATGGCAGCATTATTATTAAAGGCGATGCGCCAGTCAGCGTCAGCGATGTTGAACTGATTCTTGGCGTCAGCAAACCGCTTAATGTTCTTCGTCTATCGACTAAAGACGTTAAGACACGCTTGGAACGGGATTTGAGGATTGATCAGGTGGCGGTGAACCGCAGCTGGACCGGTGATATTGTCATTGAGGTCAAACCGCGCAAAGCGGTCGCCTATCTGACCGGAAAATACGGTTTTTTAGAAGTTGACGCAATGGGAACTGTCCTTGCGATCCACAAGAGCCTGAAACGATTTGAACTGCCGATTCTTACGGGCGTCAGAGGAGAATATCCTTATATCGGAGAGCGGGTTGTCGATCCTCCGGTTGCCGTAATGCTGCAATATTTAGCCGCGTTAAATGACGAGACGCGCCGCCAGCTATCGGAATTGAATATGGCGCCGGATGGTCGGATGACGACGTATACGATTCAGAATTTACAAGTTCGGTTAGGCAATCAGGAACGTTTGCTGGACAAAGCGAAACTGACAGAGGCTGCCTTGCTTGAATTGCAGCCGAAACAAGCACAGCTTGAATATGTGGATTTAGGGGTCACCCCTTCGGTAATTAAATTAAAACAGCCTTAAAAATTAGTCTATAGAGAGGAGTGAGAGATGTGTTGCCGATCCGCCAACAAGGACAAGCGGCCATAGCACTCGTGTGCATGGTCTTGGGCTTTATGCTGGCCGTTCAATTTCGGACCACGCAAGATATCCGTTCGAGTGTCCCATACCAACGGATTGAAGATTTATCACAGCGGCTCAGCCAGACGGAAAAGGAGCGGGATAGCCTGTTGAAACAGGTTAATGAATTGCGCAAAGCTTCCGTGCCGGAGACCGCGGTAAAAGAGGCCGAAATGTTAAAAATGGGAGCTGGAGTTCTGCCGGTTGAAGGAAAAGGTGTTATTATTACGATTGACGACAGCAAACGAGTGTCAAAACCCGGTGAAAATCCCAATTTATATTTGATTCATGATGATGATATTTTGAAAGTCATAAATGAGCTGTGGGCTTCCGGCGCTGAGGCGGCCTCAATCAATGAACAGAGATTGATTGCGACATCCGAGATCCGTTGTGCGGGACCGACGCTGTCGGTCAATAACACACGCTACTCTCCGCCATATGAGATCAGAGCGATTGGCGAACCGCAAACACTGGAAACAGCACTTAAGATGCGCGGCGGCGTTATTGAAACGTTGCAGTTTTGGGGGATCCAGGTTAGCGTCAAGCAACAGGAACTCATTAAAATTCCCGGTTACAAGGGGCCGTTTCGCTTTGAACATGCAAAAGCGGTGAAAGAGGAGGCGAAATGATATGGCATTACCTGTCGCAGGGCTATTGCTTGGCCTTTTCTTAGGAATGATCTTCCCATTCTCTATTCCGCTCGAATATGCAAAATTTATGTCGGTAGCCTTATTGGCGTCGCTTGATTCGGTATTTGGCGGGTTACGCGCCGTCGCGGAAGAAAAGTTTGACAACACCGTGTTCACTACGGGCTTTTTTACGAATGCCTTATTGGCCGCCGGTTTGGTTTATATTGGTGAGCGCTTGGGTATTGATCTGTATTATGTAGCATTGTTAGCGTTTGGTCTGAGAATATTCCAAAATCTGGCCATTATCCGACGCTATTTTTTGCGCAAATAGAATTGTTTTGTGAAAAAATCTTATAAAGAAAAAGGGAATTGTCTTTTTGCGTTGAACTATAGGCATTATGGAAGTATGGCTGTAGATGGAGCTTTGAAGAATAACGGAGTCTTACCAGCTACATAATGTCCAGCGCAGAAAAATGCGCAGCAAATGAGAAGAAAGCTCGGTGCGGCAAGTCGGTACGCCGTCTGCAGCAAGTTTTTTATAAAACTAAGGAGGAAGTTTTCCATGCTTGAGTTTGATATGGATTTGGATCGCTTCGCGTCCATCAAAGTAATCGGCGTAGGTGGCGGCGGAAATAATGCTGTCAACCGGATGATTGCGGCCGGTTTAAATGGGGTAGAGTTCATTGCCGTTAACACTGATGCACAGGCGCTCCTTCATGCGCAGGCTCCTTATCGGATACAAATCGGTGAAAAGTTGACCAAAGGCCTAGGCGCCGGTGCGAATCCGGAAATCGGTGAAAAAGCAGCGCAAGAAAGTCGTGATGAAATCATAAAAGCCTTGCGCGGAGCCGATATGGTTTTTGTTACTGCAGGCATGGGCGGCGGGACCGGTACGGGCGCGGCTCCGGTTGTTGCAGAATGTGCGAAAGAGGTTGGCGCGTTAACGGTTGGCGTGGTGACGAAGCCCTTTTCTTTTGAGGGACGTCGTCGTCAAAATCAGGCGGAATTAGGGTCGGCTAAGCTGAAGGAAAAAGTGGATACGCTGATTACGATCCCCAATGACCGTTTGATGCAGGTTGTCAACAAGAATACGCCAATCATGGAGGCTTTCCGTATTGCCGATGACGTGTTGCGTCAAGGCGTACAGGGGATTTCGGATTTGATTGCCGTTCCTGGCTTGATTAACTTGGACTTTGCCGATGTTAAGACGATTATGACCGATACCGGATCGGCTTTGATGGGAATCGGTTTTGGTACAGGCGAAAACCGTGCAGCGGCGGCGGCGGAAGCTGCCATCAACAGTCCGTTGCTTGAGACCTCTATTACCGGCGCAAAAGGCGTGTTGCTTAATATCACGGGCGGGACAAGTCTCGGACTGTTTGAAGTCAATGAAGCGGCTTCGATCATTCAAGACGCTACCGATCCGGAGGCTAATATTATTTTTGGCGCGGTGATTGATGAATCGTTCCAAGATGAAATCAGAGTAACGGTTATTGCAACCGGCTTTGACGGACGGGTGACCAGTTCTTCGGCAACGGTGAGTGGCGAGAAGGCAGATGCAAAGATTGAATCGTTCAAGATTCGTGATTTTGACATCCCTTCCTTTATGCGTAAATAGAGCGGATAAAAGATGGTTTTGCTTTAGGCGGCCATCTTTTTCTTTTATTGTGCGAGATAGCAAGAAAAGGCACAAGATATAGCGAGAAAAAGCAAAAAGCGATACAACATCTTGTATTCGCTTTTTGCTTTTTTGTCTCCCTATGGTACAATATATGAGGTCGCCTGGTTCGAGGCGAGCCGAATAGGCAAATCTGTCGAAAGAGTCGGAGGGATGACATGCGCTGTCCGTTTTGTGGTTCAATGGAAGGCAAAGTTATTGATTCAAGGGCAACGGAAGAAGGAAATTCTATCCGGCGGCGACGGGAATGTCAGGATTGCAATCGTCGCTTTACGACATACGAAGTAGTGGAAGAAGTTCCCTTACTCGTTGTCAAGAAGGATGGCCGACGTGTGTTATTTGATCGGAATAAACTGCTGCAGGGTGTGGCTAAATCATGTGAAAAACGACCGATTGCCATCGCTGAAATTGAGGCGTTGGTGGGACGTGTGGAGAGAGAAATCAGCTATTCGATGGTCCGTGAAGTGGCCAGTGAAAAAATTGGTGAAATGGTGATGCTGCAACTGAAGGATTTAGACCAAGTGGCCTATGTCCGTTTTGCTTCTGTTTATCGTCAATTTGCCGATATTCAAAATTTCATGCAAGAGTTGGAAATTTTGATGCGGGGAAAAACTAATCAAGAGGCGGCGAGATAACACGATGTTTATGAAAATAAAAAAACGCGATGGTCGGGAACTGGAATTTGACGCGTCAAAAATTACAGAGGCAATTTTTAAAGCGGCTAAGTCAGTCGGCGGCGCGGATAAGCAATTGGCGATGGAATTGACGCTTGAAGTTTTGAAACATTTAAAACAGCGCCACAACGGCGGCCTGTTCGGCGTCGAGGATGTGCAAGACGGCGTGGAAAAGATATTGATTGAAACCGGTCATGCTAAGACCGCGAAGGCGTATATATTGCACCGGGCAAAGCGGACGCGAATCCGGGAAGCGAAATCGGATCTGATGGATGCGGTGGGGGATATCCTGGTGGAGACGAGCCGCGAAAATGCTAATGTCTCGAATTCGCCCTCGGCAAAGATGCTGCAAATTGCCAGTGCGGCCAGCAAGGCGTATTATTTGAACCGGCTGATTCCGGAACGAATGTCGATGGCCCATACCAAGGGGGATGTGCATATTCATGATCTTGATTTTTACGGCAAGACATTGACCTGTGTGCAGATCCCGCTTGGCAAGTTGTTGCAATCGGGTTTTAATAACGGTCATGGTTATATCCGGCCGCCCAAACGTCCTGCCTCGGCTACGGCTTTAGCCGCGATCGTGCTGCAAAGCTCGCAAAACGATATGCATGGCGGTCAGTCTTTTGCTTTTTTCGATCGCGATATGGCGCCTTTTATGGTTGATGCGCCGGAAGAAGAAGTCTATCAGGCGATGGAAGCTTTTGTTTATAATCTTAACTCGATGCACAGCCGGGCAGGGGCGCAAGTTCCGTTTTCCAGCTTGAATCTCGGCTGTGATACGTCGGAGGGGGGCCGAAAGGTCATCAAGAATTTGCTGCTCGCCTACGAAAAAGGCCTGGGGCGCGGTGAAAATCCGATTTTTCCGAATATCATTTTTCGGGTAAAAGAAGGGGTCAATCTCAATCCGGGCGATCCGAACTATGACCTTTATAAGCTGGCCATTCGCGTTGCGGCGCAGCGCCTGAACCCGACGTTTAGCTTCATGGACTCATCTTTTAATCGCGCGTACGGCGAAGATGTCGGCTATATGGGCTGTCGGACCAGAGTCATGGCCAACCGCTGCGGCCCGGAAGTCACCGATGGACGCGGCAATCTCAGTTTTACTACAATCAACTTGCCACGCTTGGCGATTAAAGCGGAACGGGACTTGATGAAGTTTTACCAGAGTTTGTCCGATATGATGGAACTGACATGCGAACAGTTGTACCATCGTTTCTTGGTTCAAGCCAAACTCAAGGTCAGAGACATGCCGTTCTTGATGGGACAGGGACTCTATCTCGATTCGGAAAAACTCGCTCCGTTTGACAGTATCGGCGATGTGATTCGACATGGTTCTTTGTCGGTTGGCTTTATTGGTCTGGCCGAAACATTGATTGCATTGACTGGCTACCATCATGGAGAAAGTCCTGAAGCGCAGGGGCTCGGTGAAGAAATCGTCGCTTTCATGCGTGATAAAGTGGATAAAGCGGCCGAAAAATATGATCTCAATTATTCGTTGCTGGCTACGCCGGCCGAAGGATTATCGGGACGCTTTGTCCGCATGGATCGCAAAGAATACGGAATCATTCCCGGCGTGACCGATAAGGAATATTATACGAATTCTTTCCATGTGCCGGTAAATTATCCGATCAGCGCCTTCGACAAGATTCAAACGGAGGGCGTCTATCACAAATATGCCAATGCCGGACATATCAGCTATGTCGAATTTTCCGCACCACCGGTCAATAACCTGACGGCTGTCGAAGATGTCCTGCGTCAGATGAAGGATGCCGACTTTGGCTATGCCGGGGTCAATTTTCCGGTTGATTTTTGCGATGCCTGCGGTTATATCGGCGTGATCCAGGAAGATGAGTGCCCGAACTGCGCAACGGCGAGCATTCGGCGTGTGCGACGCATTACGGGTTATCTGAGTACGATGGAACGCTTCAATGACGCCAAGACGAAAGAATTGAAGGAACGGACCAGTCATTTTAAAAACTGAAGGTGATCGAGAATGAAAATACGCATTGCCGGCATTACGCCGGAAAGTGTGGTGGACGGACCGGGAATCCGCCTGGTTTTCTTTATGCAAGGTTGCGTGCATGATTGCCCGGGCTGTCATAATCCGGCGACGCACGATTTGACGGGCGGCAGGGAAATTGACGTGGCGGAGCTGATCGATCAGTTGCAGGAAGCCAAATTGATTCGCGGCATCACGCTGTCCGGCGGAGAACCGTTTCTCCAGGCGGAAGCATTGCTGCCGTTGGTGCAGGCGGCTAAAGAGCGAGGTCTTACGGTAACGGCTTACAGCGGCTACCGATTTGAAGAGCTCCAAGCTAAAACGGCCGCAGCTGCACTGTTGCAATATATCGATTTATTGATTGATGGCCGATTCATTCAGGAACAGCGTGATCTGAAACTCGCGTTTCGCGGTTCGGCCAATCAACGCTTGGTCGATGTAATGAAAAGCTTGCAGCAAGGACAAACTGTCGCCTGGCAGGAAGCCAACGCTTGGTAGGAAAATAAGCTGAGCCCACTCCGTAAGGAGTGGGCGTAGATGTTTTAGAGCTGTTGCGCAACGCAAGCCGTGTGCGAAAAGGAAGAGGGAAAGGAGGCGATCTGATTTGAAGTGGAATCTAAAAGGAGAACTGCGTAAACGATTGGCTGAGGAAGATGGGGCGCTGATTCCGGTTCCCGGAGCGAGGAGTTCGTTTGCGTTGGTATATCCGAATAATTATCATGTTGGAATGTCTAATCTGGGCATGCATATTCTATATCAGTTGATCAATGAACGAACCGACACCGACTGCGAGCGTGCGTTTTTGCCGGATGCGAAAGAACTGGCCGAATACTTGCGAACCCAAACGCCGATCATGACGCTTGAGACGCAGCGCCCGTTGGGAAAGTTTGATTTGATTGGTTTTGCGGTATCCTTTGAAATGGATTATTTTAATATCCTGACGCAACTGGAACTCAGCCGGATTCCGCTTCGCGCTGCGGAGCGCGATGAATACCAACCGCTGATCTTGATGGGTGGTCCATGCATTACCTTCAATCCGGAGCCTTTGGCGGCGGTGGCAGATGTTTGCATTATCGGCGAAGGCGAAGAAGTGATTGGGGAAGTTCTCGACGCCTATCATGAAGCTCGGCTGGCTGGCGAGAGTCGGCTTGCCACGCTGCGCCGCATTGCTGAGATCGAAGGCGTATACGTGCCAATCTTTTATCAGGAACGTTATGACGAAGCCGGGATTTTTCTTGGCTTGGCAGCGCAGGATGGACTGCCTGAGAAGATTGCTCGGCGTTGGATAAAGGAACTGGATCGTTATCCGGCCAAGACTGTGATTCGGACGCCGCACACGGAATTTCGCAATATGCTGTTGCTCGAAGTTGCGCGCGGCTGCGGTCGGCATTGTCGATACTGCATGGCCGGCTATTGTTTCAGGCGACCACGAAACCGTTCTTTGGACGAGTTAAAACGTACAGTGGAAGCGGAGGATATGTCGGAACGACGCGTCGGATTGATGGGGGCGGCCATTTCGGATTATCCGGAGATTGATGAACTTTGCCAGTGGTTGCGTGAACGCGACATTGCATTGTCGGTTGCCTCGCTGCGTGCCGACTCGGTAAGCGAAACGCTCGTTGCGGCACTGGCTGACAGCGGGCATCGGACGATTACGTTGGCGCCGGAGGCTGCTACGCAGCGCTTGCGTGCGATTATCAATAAGACGCTAACGGAAGATGATTTGTTCAGCGCGGCTGCGATGGCCGTTAAGGCGGGGATTCCGCATGTACGTATGTATATCATGATCGGTCTGCCGGAGGAAACTGACGAAGATATCGAAGCGATCGTTCAACTGGCGCTGCGCATGAAAGCGCATATGCTGGAGCTTGGCAGCAAAGGGAAACTGACGTTGAGCGTAAACCCGTTTGTACCTAAGCCGTTCACGCCATTTCAATGGCTGCCCATGGCTGAACAGACCGTAGTGGCAAAGCGGCTGAAATATTTACAACAGGCGTTTAAGGGACAGCGGAGCATTGAAGTTTTAACGGAATCTCCGAAAGAAGCCTATCTACAGGGGATCCTGGCGCGCGGTGACCGCCGACTTGGCGAAGCGCTGCTCGCTGCGCAGGCCAGCGGTGGCAGCAAACAACTGGCAAAGGCGATGACGCAAGCGGGTCTTACAAAAGAAGACTACTTGTATCGGACTCGCGCAGCAAAAGAAGTGTTGCCGTGGGATCATTTGTTGCCTGGCGTGACGAAAAATTATTTGCAAACGGAATGGCAGCGCAGTCTGGCGGAACAGGAAACGGCGCCCTGTCATACGGGATGCAAACGTTGCGGGGTGTGCAAATGAGGGAATTTAGTTTGATGCAGGGAGAAGCTGGCGTGTGGTATGGCGCGTTTCCGACACTTTTGGCTGCGGGCGTAAGACACGGCTTTTCTGCACGCATGGGCGGTTGCAGCGATTCGCAATATGCTTCGCTTAATTTGGCGCTGCATGTCGATGATGTCAATGAACGCGTTTTAGAAAACCGACGGCGCTTTGCTGTCAGTTTGCAGATGGATGCGGCGGCGTTGGTTGCCGTCAACCAGATTCATGGCGATCGGGTGTTGGTCGCGGCGCAGGACGATGCCGGCAAAGGAGCTTTTAGTCAAGCTGCTGTTTTAGGCGATGCCGACGCGCTGATCACCGATGCGGCAGAACTGCCGCTGGCGATGTTTTTTGCCGATTGTGTGCCGCTGCTTCTTTACGATCCTTTGTGCAAGGTGCTCGGGCTGGCGCATGCCGGATGGAAAGGAACTGCACAGGAAATCGGCAGACGGACGTTGAAACGGATGCAGGAAACATATGGCACGAAACCGGAAGACTGCTGGCTGGCCATTGGCCCGTCAATCCACCCTTGCTGTTATCAAGTCGGCGCTGCGGTAGCGCAACAATTTCCTGCGGCGTGTGCGACAAGGCAAAATGAGTCGGAATGGCAACTTGACCTACAGCTTGCCAATCGTCTGCAGGCGATTGCAGGAGGTGTTCGGCCTGATAGGATCATGGAGAGTGGGGTTTGTACCTGTTGTAATAGAGAAACTTTCTTTTCCTACCGTGGTGATAATGGACGAACCGGACGAATGGCTCTATTTGCGAGTTTGCAGGAAGTGTGATTCGATAGACTATAAGACTGAGAGATAGGACTTTTCTCCTGTTATTGCCAAAATGAGGCGAAACAGGAGATTTTTTTTAGCCATTCGCGCGAAGCAAACAGGAAAAAAAACTTTTTTCGCGAATTGTCCTTATGATGGGGGTCGTGAATTATATGGACAATATAGAAAAGAATATCAGGCATATTCTGCAAAATATACAAATTGCCGAAGTGAAACGCTCCCCAAAAGGTGAATGTCCGGTGCAGTTGATTGCCGTGACAAAGAACCATGGCGTGGCCGCTGTCGAGGCTGCCGCCGCTGCAGGACTTACAATTGTGGGGGAAAATCGCGTCCAGGAAGCCACAGAGAAACAGGCGCAAGCGTCGGCAAACGTTAAGTGGCATTTGATCGGCCATTTGCAAACCAATAAAGCGAAACAAGCCGTTAAGCTCTTTGATTTGATTCAATCGGTTGACAGCTGGCATCTTGCGGAGGCGCTTAACAAAGCTGCGCTTACTTGCGGCAAACGGCAAGATATTTTGCTGCAAGTCAATATCGCGAACGAAGCGACAAAGTTCGGTTTGCCGGCCGAAGAAACGATGGATATGGCGCAAAGGGTCGCTGCGACGTTACCGGGGCTGCGGCTTTGCGGCTTGATGACGATTGCTCCGTTTGTCGAAGATGCTGAAATGGTGCGACCGTATTTTAAAGAGATGAAGCGATTGTTTCTCGCGCTGAAAGAACTTGCACTGCCGGGCACTGATTTCCGTTGGCTTTCCATGGGGATGACCAATGACTATCAGGTGGCCGTCGAGGAAGGTGCGAATCTTATCCGGGTGGGAACAGGAATATTTGGGCCGCGCAGTTATGGCGTGCAAGGAGGTCTTTAATAAACATGAAATTTATGGATAAAGTGTGGAGTGGACTGGGCTTGTTCGAACCCGTTGAAAGCGAGGAAGAGTCCAGACACCATCGCAATGAAGAAGCGGAAATGGAACCCCAAAGAGGCAAAAAAGGCAGCAACGTTGTGAATTTGACGCCTTCGCCAAGCAAACAGATGCGAGTGATGGTTGTCGAACCGATTTCGTTCGATGATGCACAGCATATTGCTGATCACCTGAAAAATCGTAAGCCGGTTGTTGTAAACTTTGAAAACTGCGATGAAGAAAACTCGAATCGAATGGTGGATTTTATCAGCGGAACGGTATACGCATTAGGCGGCAGCATTCAAAAAGTCGGTGCGCGAATCTTTCTTTGTGCACCCAGTAATGTCGATGTCAGTGCAGAAGATGATCAATTAAAAGCTTATCTGCCTTGGGAGTCGAAATAAAAGAGTTAGCTAATGACCGTGAAGGAAATGAGGACGAAACCAGTGAGTGAACGGGAAAAGATTGTCCGGTATTATAAAGCAAGCGGCGATGGTGAGCTGGCTGCCAGACTGATTGATTTGGCGGAAGGCGCGATTAAAGGACGACGCGCGAAAACCAGCGAATTTCTTGATCCGCATGGCTATAGTATTGCGGAGACGGTAGCTGCACATTATCCGAGGGTGAAACTGCAGGCGTGGGGCGGTTTTCAAGGGGCAGAACGTGTGAGAGCGGCTTTTATAAATGAGGAATATCGCGGCGAAGCCGATTTTTCTCTGGCGGCTGTCCAATTGACCTGGGATGAACGCTATTACCGCCTTACGCATCGTGACGTATTGGGGGCTTTGATGGGACTGGGTTTGAAGCGTGAAGTGATGGGCGACATCATTATGCAGGGGCCGTCTTGCCAGGTTGTAGTCGATGTGGAGTTAAAGGACTATTTTCTTAAACAAATTACGACGGTTGGCGCAGCCACTGTAGAGGTCAAAGAAATCGACTTGACGGAACTGGCAGCGAAAGAAGAAAAAATCAAGGATATTCGAACGACAGTACCATCGCTTCGTTTGGACACCGTTGCCGCATCCGGTTTTGGCGTATCGCGCAGCCGGATGGCGGAAGAAATTGCTGCCGATAAGTTGAAGTTGAACTGGCAGGATGCAAAGAGTGCGGCGCAGGCCGTCAAGCAGGGCGATATCATTTCAATGCGTGGACGTGGTCGTGTAGAAGTATGCGAGATTGTCGGGCAGACTAAAAAAGGCAGGATCAGCTTGCTGTTAAAGCGATTTTTGTAATACTGCAAAAAGAGGAGTGTGAGGAGCGGAATGCTAACGCCGCTAGATATTCACAACAAAGAGTTTCGTCGCGGGTTTCGCGGGTACAACGAACAGGAAGTCGATGAGTTTTTGGATCGGGTCATTAAGGATTATGAACAGCTCTATCGTGACAACATTGAGATCAAGGAAAACATGGAGCGACTTAGCAGTAAGCTGGAACATTATCAGCATATGGAAGGCACGTTGCATAATACGCTATTGATCGCACAAGAGACGGCGGAAGAAGTTAAGTTGAACGCGAAAAAAGAAACGGAACTGATGCTCAAGGAAACGCAGGTTCTTGCACAAAAACTGTCTGATGAAGCGGCTCACCGGGTACGCAAATTGGAAACAGAGCAGGAAGAATTGCAAAAGCAGATTCACGTCTATCGAACTCGGATGCGTACACTTGTCCAGGCGCAGCTTGAATTGCTCAAAGATGCGGAAGATGAAGATCAATAGATAGCGTCTTCGTTGACAGAGTTTGGCCACTTAGGTATAATACATGTATCATATTGATGCAATGACGGAGACAGTAGTTTTTTCTAACCTGACAGCGAACCGAGGCAGGTGTGAGCTCGGTAGGGGAAAAGAAATGAAAATCACTCCTGAGCAGCAGACCGAATGTTGCGCATGGTTCGCGGCTTAGGCTCTGCCGGGTAACCTTCGTTAGCGGGTTTTCAAGCGGTTGCTGTTTTTACTTGGCAACCAAAAGGGTGGTACCACGGGAATAAACCTCTCGTCCCTTACCGGGGATGAGGGGTTGTATTATTTTGGAGGTGTTTTCTAATGGATTATGGCAAAACATTAAATTTGCCGGAAACGGAATTTCCGATGCGCGGCAATCTTCCCGAACGGGAGCCGGCTATGCTCGAAGCATGGCAGACGGAAAAAACATACGAAAAGGTATTGGAAAAACGGCGGGGTAAAAAGACATTTATCCTGCATGACGGTCCTCCTTATGCGAACGGCAATATTCATATTGGCCATGCGTTGAACAAGATCTTGAAGGATGTCATTATCAAATACAAATCGCACCAAGGTTATTATGCGCCGTACGTACCCGGCTGGGACACGCATGGTTTGCCGATTGAGCATGCTGCGATAAAAATCCTGGGCTTAAATCGCCATGAACTCGATATTTTGGATTTGCGCAAAGAATGCCAACAGTATGCGCTAAAGTACGTCGCTATACAACGTGACGACTTCAAGCGTCTCGGCGTGGCTGGCGACTGGGAGAATCCATATGTGACGCTGCGCCATGAATATGAAGCGAAGCAGATCGAAGTATTCGGCGAAATGGCAAAGAAGGGGCACATCTATAAAGGCCTGAAATCTGTTTACTGGTGTACGTCTTGTGAGACGGCATTGGCCGAAGCGGAAATCGAATATGCCGAGAAGAAATCACACAGTATTTTCGTCAAGTTTCGTTCTGTCGACGATCTCGGTCTGTTGCCGCCTGGCATCGCTAAAGACAAGGCCTATGCGGTGATCTGGACAACGACGCCATGGACGATGCCATCTAACGTCGCGATTGCAGTGCACCCGGAGTTTGAATATGTCTGGCTGCAGTCCGGCGATGAAGTTTATCTGGTGGCGAAAGAAATGGTACAGTCGGTTGCAGAAGCGACCAAAATGACGGAGTACACGATCTTGAAAACGATGCAGGGCCAAGAGTTGTCTGGGATGACGTTTGCGCACCCGTTCATCGACCGTTTGTCGCCGATCGTTCTTGCGGATTATGTGACGCTCGAACAGGGTACCGGTTGCGTACATACCGCTCCTGGCCATGGCCCGGACGACTTTGAGACTGGTAAAAAATACGGCCTGCCAATCATCAATCCGGTTGACCATGCGGGACGCTTCACAGCCGAAGGCGGAAAATTCGAAGGCTTGGCCGTAGAAGATGCCAATGTGCCGATTATCAAGGAACTCGCTGCCGGTAATGCTTTGCTTGGCAAGAGTTCGGTCCGGCATCAATACGCACATTGTTGGCGCTGCAAGAATCCGATTATTTATCGGGCGACGGAGCAGTGGTTTGCTTCGGTCGAAGGATTCCGCAAAGCGGCGTTGGATGCGATTCGTGATGTGAAATGGGTTCCCGGCTGGGGTCAGGAACGGATTAACAATATGGTGGCCGACCGCAACGACTGGTGCATTTCGCGCCAACGCGTCTGGGGCGTACCTATTCCGATCTTCTATTGTAATTCCTGCCATGAACACATTATCAATGACGACACGATTACAGCGGTCAAGGAATTGTTCCGTGCTGAAGGCGCCGATGCCTGGTGGGCTAAGAGCGCGGAAGAAATATTACCGGAGGGGTATGCCTGCCCGCATTGCCAAAAGAGCGGTTTCCGCAAAGAGACCGATATCATGGACGTCTGGTTTGACAGTGGATCGAGCCATGCAGCTGTACTGGAACAACGTCCGGAGCTTTCCTGGCCGGCGGATTTATATCTGGAAGGCAGTGATCAGCACCGTGGATGGTTTCAGTCTTCCCTGCTGACCTCCGTTGCGACGCGTGGCGTTGCGCCTTACAAAGCGGTACTGACGCACGGCTTTGTCGTCGATGGTGAAGGCCGCAAGATGTCAAAATCGATCGGTAATGTTATTTTCCCTGCGGATGTAATCAAGAAATACGGCGCGGACGTTCTGCGTCTTTGGGTCGCATCGGCGGATTATCAGGCGGATATCCGTATTTCTAATGATATCCTCAAACAGCTGTCGGAAGTATATCGCAAGATTCGTAATACCTTCCGCTATCTGCTCGGCAGCTTGAATGACTTTGATCCGAACAAGGATAAAGTGGCAGCGGCTAATTTGCTGGAAATTGACCGTTGGGCGCTGATGCGTCTTGAACAGGTGAACCAGCGTGTGACGAAGGCTTATGAAGACTATGAATTCCATGTGATCTATCATACGATCCATAATTTTTGCACTGTCGATTTGAGTTCGATTTATCTTGACGTGCTGAAAGATCGTATTTATACTGCGAAGGCGGATTCGGTAGAACGTCGCGCTGCGCAGACGGCGATGTATGAAATTCTCAAGACATTAGTCGTCCTATTAGCGCCTGTATTGACGTTTACGGCCGATGAAATCTGGAAATTCATGCCGAAAGAAGCAGGTATGGAAGAATGCGTTCAATTGGCCGACTGGCCGGAAGCAAAGCTGGAACATTTGGACGGAGCACTGGAAGAAAAATGGACGAAACTTTTGGAGCTGCGCGGAGAAATAACCAAGGTGCTCGAAGGCGCACGACGCGACAAGGTCATCGGACATTCGCTTGATGCGGCATTGCAACTTTGGGCAAGTGGTGATACGCTAGCGCTGCTCAGTCAGCTCGGCGAGAAGGAATTGGCGACACTGTTGATTGTTTCCAAAGTACAGATTCATGCCGGTTTGGAACAAGCTTCTGCAGAGGCCTGCAAACCGGAAGGCTTTGATCTGGCGCTGCGCGTTGTCGCGGCAGACGGCGAAAAATGTGAGCGCTGCTGGCTTTATGCCGACACAATCGGCCAAGATGCCGAACATCCAACGGTTTGCAAGCGTTGCGCACAGGCGCTGCGCTAATAACAAGAGACTCCGTGGCCAATTGGCTGCGGAGTCTCTTGTTATTATTTTGCTAAAAAGTGTTGGGAATGCGTGCAATGGAATTGTTGTTTATGCGGCAGGAAAAGAGAGATGATTGGCTAACGGTAATATAGAGTAGGACAGGGAGGGACTCGGATGGCTTTGTGCAAGATGGGGCTGCGTCTTTATTTGCTGCGCGTAGCATTTTTTTTGCTGTTGGTCGGCATTGGCTGGCAGCTTGATTTTGTGCGCGACTTTTTAGCGCGGGGGCTGTGGCTGATAAAACGTCACGATTTTGTTGGCATTCGCCAAATGATTCTTGCCTATGGACAATGGGCACCGCTGACAAGTATTGCTTTGATGACGTTGCAAAGCGTGATTCCATTTGTCCCGGGGCTCTTTCTTACACTGGTTAATGCGTGGTTGTTCGGTTGGCAATACGGTGCGCTTTACTCATGGGTGGGTGCTTTGTTTGGAGCTGGGTTGGATTTTTATCTGGCTCGCTGGTTCGGACGGCCGTGGCTGGGTTGTCTAAGCGAAGCGCAATGGGTGAAGAGGATTGAAAAATTTCTTGATCAGCAAGGCTTTGTCTTGATATTTCTTACCCGATTAACGCCGCTCATGCCTTTCAAAGTGATCAGTTACAGTGCAGGATTGACCGGTTTGCCATTCTCACGCTATTTGTTAGCGACGGCTACCGGGCAGACGCCGCCGATTCTATTGTATTCTTACCTTGGGCAGGAACTGCAGCGCAACTGGCGAGGTGCCGCCGCATTAACGCTTTTAGCGGCTGTTTTTGCACTGGGTCTTTATTATTGGAGCCAGCGTCGTTTGCGAATTGAAGAAAATGGGAAAAAATAATCAGGAGAAAAATCTATTTTGTGGCTAGGAATTATTGGTGGCGGAGGTTATAATAGTATCGTGATTAATCTGGGGGAGGTGAAAACGAGCTATGTATAAAATCAGCAGCGAATGTATCAAATGCGGAGCTTGTGCTCCTGTATGCCCAGTAGAAGCTATTTCCGAAGGTGACGCTCAATACGTCATCGACGAAAAATGCATCGATTGCGGTTCTTGCGCATCCACTTGCCCGGTAGGAGCAATCAGCGCAGAATAATGCACTGCAACAGAACGCCCTGGCCAATCGGTCGGGGCGTTTTGTCGTTTAAACGGAGCGTGCAGGGCTCAACTTGTTTAATGCGGATATGATGCAAATCACAGCTTATTAGCGTTGCTTGCATTATAGTGTAGATAAGGGAGGGATGAATATGTCGGATTTGAATGCGCAAGAGTTGAAAAAACTGTTTGAAGAGCATTTTGGTTTTACGCCGCCATGCATGATCAGTGCCGCGCAACTCGGAACGGAAATGGGCGAAGTCATGGAAAAATTTCATGGACTGACGTGGGGCGAGGGAGAAATTCCGCTGAAATATCGTTATCTGATGGCGCTGGCGACTGCGGTATATGGCGATGAGGACTATCGTGCGCGGATGGAACTTCTCAAAGCACTGCGCTGTGGCGCAACGCAGGCGGAGATAAAAGAGACGCTGCAGCAGCAAGTATGGCTTCGCGGCGCTCCGGTACTGGTTAAAATAATGCCTCTACTGCAATTTTTAGAGAAAATAACAGCAACGCAAAAGGTAAAGGATAGCACAAATTAAGCGGCTATCCTTTACCTTTTGCTTATTTTTGTATAATATAGTACTATCCGGCTGATGCTGGTGAGTCTGAGTAAAGAATGGAGATACAGAGTGGTTTGGTTGGTAATCATACTCATAGTGGCGTTGGATCAGTTGACGAAATATTACATTTCGTTGAACATGTTTCCTGAAACTTCGTTGCCCGTGATTAACGGAATTTTTCACATTACCTATGTGCTGAATCCGGGAGCCGCATTCGGCTTGTTCAAATACAAGACGGGCTTTTTCCTGGCGATAGCGGTCGTTTTGATTGCGCTGGTCGCATACCTGTATCCGCGGTTGCCCAAACAGAGAATTTACTTGCGGTGGGGCATGACGCTGATGACAAGCGGAGCCGTGGGCAACGTCATTGATCGCTTGCGGACTGGATATGTAGTGGATTTTTTTGACTTTCGAATTTGGCCGGTGTTTAATGTGGCCGATATAGCCATTGTCTGCGGCGTCGCGTTGATGACCTGGGACATTTGGCAAAGCGACAGGGTAAAGGAATGAACGAGATGGATGGAATAAGATTGGAATGGACGTTGACAGCCGAGGAAAAAGGCCGGCGACTGGATGTCCTGATTTGTGAGCATATCGGCGATGTTTCGCGCGCTGCGGTACAGCGCTGGCTCGAAGCCGAGCTGGTGCAGGTGAACGGCAAGACGGCTAAGGCGAATTATAAAAGCAAGGGCGGCGAATGCGTCGTCGTTAACGTCCCGCCGCCGGAACCGCTTGAGGTAAAGGCGGAAGAAATCCCGCTTGATATTTTGTATGAAGACAGCGATTTTCTGGTCGTCAATAAAGCCAGAGGGATGGTTGTTCATCCTGCGGCTGGAAATGCAAGCGGTACGTTAGTCAATGCGTTGCTTGCGCACTGTAAGGATTTATCCGGCATCAACGGCGTGATACGTCCCGGCATTGTGCATCGCCTCGATAAAGATACCACCGGCGTAATGGTGGTGGCGAAAAATGACGCTGCCCATCTGTCGCTGGCGGAGCAGATCGGCAGCCGAAGTGCGGTGCGGCGATACGTTGCCTTGCTGCACGGTTCGATCCCTGAAGATAAGGGGATTATCAAAGCTCCGATTGGACGCCACCCGAATGACCGGAAAAAAATGGCCGTCGTTTTTGAAAACAGCAAGACGGCTCAGACGAGCTTTCAGGTGAAAGAGCGCTTCGCCAACGCGTATACGCTGGTCGAATGTCGTTTACAGACTGGTCGAACGCATCAGATCAGGGTGCATATGAGCTATATCGGTCATCCGGTGGTCTGCGATCCGTTATACGGTCCGCGCGGCAAATCGCCGTTTGACGTTGCCGGACAGTTGCTTCATTCGGCGCAGCTGACCTTGCGCCATCCGGTGAGCGGGCAGGAGATGGACTTTTATGCGCCTCTTCCTTTCGAGATGGAAAAAGTGATCGTTAGCCTAAGGGAAAAATATAGATAGGGGGGCTTTCTCTTGATGAATCTTGCGGAAAAAACACTGCTCATGGACGATCAGGCGATGCGCCGGGCTATTACCCGGATTGCGCACGAAGTGATTGAAAAGAACAAGGGAATTGCGGATATTGTCCTAGTGGGTATCCGGACACGTGGCGTGCCGCTCGCAGAACGTTTGGCTGCTGAAATCGAACGAATCGAAGGCTTAAGGTTGTCGGTGGGAATTCTTGATATAACATTGTACCGCGATGACTTGTCGACGCTTAGTTACCAGCCGATCGTGCATGAAACGAAAATTCCGGCAGACATCAACGGCAAGACGGTCTTATTGGTTGACGACGTACTGTATACGGGGCGCACCGTACGCGCGGCGCTCGATGCGGTCATCGATATTGGCCGTCCGAAGACGATCCAGTTGGCGGTTTTGGTTGACCGTGGTCATCGTGAACTGCCAATTCGAGCTGACTATGTCGGCAAGAATGTTCCGACGTCAAGCCGTGAAGTCGTCTGCGTTCACCTGTCTGACGTGGACGGTGAAGACCGTGTGACAATCAACGAACGTCCCGAATAGGGGCAGTAAAAAGACGACGAAGCAAGAACAAATGCTTCGTCGTCTTTTTGCTTTCAAGGTAGCGATAGCGAATTAAATCGGCAAGGATTACTTCATTTCAGATATTTCTCCAAGGCATTTTCATCAGGCGTCACATATAGTGTCTGTTGATGATCGTAGATTACGAAGCCGGGTTTGGCGCCGTTTGGTTTTTTGACGTAACGGCGCTGTGTGTAATCGACTGGTACGTTCGAAGAACCGCGGCTTTTACTGAAATGGGCTGCAAGAAGCGCGGCGGTATGGATGTCGCTTTCCGAAGCCGCGGCGCCCTCTATGCGCAGAATTACATGGGAACCGGGAATGTCCTTCGTGTGAAACCAAAGGTCATTCGTTTGGCTTAATTTAAAGGTTACGAGGTCGTTTTGCCGGTTGTTCTTACCGATTAATAGCGCAGTGCCATTCGGCAGCGTGAGTGAAAGAGGCTTCGCGGGAAGTTGGCTCGGTTTTTTCTTGCCTTCGGCCTTTTGATAGCCTTGACTGATCAATTCCAAGCGGATTTCAGCGAACTCGGCCATTGTTTCCGCTTGTTCGGCAGCCTGCAGAACACTCTCCAAATAGGCGATGTCCTGGCTGCATTGACTGAGTTGTTGACGCAGCAGTTCCTGCGCACGCTTGCCTTTGGTGTAACGGTTATAATAGGCTTGTGCATTATCGATGGCTGTGCGCAGTGGTTGTAAGGAGAGTGTGATGCTGGCCGAGGCGGATTCGCTGTAAATATCAGGCAATGTCACTTCGCTCTTGCCGGTGGGGACGAGGTGCAGGTGTGACATCAAGATATCACCGGCGCGTCGCCATTGATCGCAGTCTTCGGCAGCGGTCAGCTCTTGCTGCAGGAGCGGGTATTTATGCTTTTGGCGCTGCAGTAAGTCGGTGACCTGATGCAGCAACTCCTCTTGTTTTGGAGCGCGGCGCGGCGCAGGATTCAGTGCGCGGGCGAAGTCGGTTGCGACTGCCATCGTAGGAAAGCTATGCAGAGTTTGTTCGCTCAGATGGTGCAGTTTAAAGCAGGCGGCAGCCAGAAACCGGCCTTCGGCAGAAGTGGCGACCGTCGGTTCATATTCGGCGGCTGCCAACTGGGCGAACAATTCCTGCCATGCATCCTGGAGCGTGCGCCAATCTGATTCTTCGAGGCGGACTGGCGTTAATTGCTGAGGGAGTCCGGCGCGCCAGAGTATTTCGCGGATGCTGATTGGGCCGAGGCCGTTGACTGCTTGCAGTAGCGCTTTGTGCAGCGGCAGATCGGCAAATAGTGTCAGCAGCGCTGTTTGTATCTCTGGCCAGGGTGTTTCGGCGGCAGGCAGACGTTCCTGGCCGGGGGGCGAAAGATAAGGGCGGTTCGGCAGTACCTGGCGAAAGCGGCTGAGCTGATAGCTGACGCGGCGAACCGAATCAATAATTTGACCATCCTGTACAAGGATGATGTTACTGTGCTTGCCCATCAATTCGACAACCAAAGTCTTCGTGATGATGCGTCCGCCTTCGCCGCGGATATCGATGTCGAGATGAATGATCCGGTCTAATCCTTGTTGGCTGACGGACATGATGCGTCCATCTTCGAGATGCTTGCGCAGCAACATGCAAAATGCGGGCGGCGCGGCAGGGTTTTCCGGAATCTTGCTTAAAATCTGGATGTCAGGTTGACTTGGCGCAGCGGAAAGCCAGACGGGGAAATCCTGATTGTGGTTGCGGACCCAAAGCAGTAGTGAACAGGCGTCAAGTTGAAAAACCCGGTCGATGCGACCGCCGGTTAATTGATTATGTAATTCCGCAACCAAGGCGGATAAGGATAAGCCATCTAATTGCATGATTGATTCCTCCTTTGCATATGGCGTACTTTATATTATAAGCCTGTAAGGCAACTGACGGGAATGTTTTTTTCGTTTGTGAGAGGTTTTGACGAAGCGGTAGTGGTATAATGAAGAAGTATATTAAGTAAGATAAGGGAGTGTCCGCATGAATTTCAAATTTAGCAAATGGCATGGTCTGGGAAATGATTTTGTCATTGTCAACGGTTTTGAACAACATGGTATAACGGATTATGCAAAAGCTGCAATCGAGGTTTGTGATCGTAACTTCGGAATAGGCGCTGATGGTCTCGTGTTCGTTCTGCCGTCTAAGACGGCTGACTTTCAAATGCGCATTTTCAATTCGGATGGCAGTGAAGCGGAGATGTGCGGCAATGTAACGCGTTGCGTTGCTCGCTATGTATATGATAATGGTCTTTCGGATAAGACCGCGATTACGCTGGAAACAAAGGCGGGAATCATCAAACCGCAATTGATTTTTCAGGGAGAAAAGTTGCAGGAAATATCGGTTGATATGGGGGAACCACGTTTAAAACAAGGCGAGATTCCGATGACGCAAGGCGCAGCGAGCGATGCTGCTGTGGATCTGCCACTGACTGTGAATGGGAAGACCTGGCAGGTTACCTGCGTATCGATGGGAAACCCGCATTGTGTGATCTTTGTGCCGGATGTTGCGGCGCTTGATCTTGCCGCGCTCGGTCCGGCGCTGGAAACGGCGAACTGGTTTCCGCGCAAAACAAATGTAGAGTTTGTGCAGGTGCTAAATACAAGGCAGGTTAGAATGCGCGTTTGGGAACGGGGGGCAGGAATTACTCTGGCATGCGGTACCGGCGCGTGTGCGACGACTGTGGCGGCCGTGCTGAACAAGAAGACCGAGCGTGAAGTCAAAGTGGATTTGGATGGCGGCAGTCTGAAGATTCGCTGGGCAGAAGACAACCACGTCCACATGGCAGGGCCGGCGGTCGAAGTGTTCCGCGGTGAATATCAACTGCGTTAAGCAGAAGAAAATAAGGTTAGAAAGCGGAATTTCAAGTCTTATTATTAAACCGTGCTGCGTATGGCGATGTATCCACGTGTAGAGATTTTGCTGGAGGGATGATTATGAAAAAAAGGCTAGCATGCGCAGTGATCTTTTTTTTGCTGCTCAGTGGAGTGGCGACGGCTTCCGCGATGGCACTGATTGATGCAAAAGCGATCAGGGAGGCGCAGGAATACGGAAGAAGCAATGCGCATCTGGCTTTTCAGGAATTCATTCACCCATGGCAGGGCGTGCTGACCAAGACGGTGACGGCGTATCCGGAAGCGCAGGCTTATCTTTATACGCCGTACCTCGTCATTGCGGTCGATGCACGAGAACGGACGTTGAGTGGCCAGAATGTTGCGCTTGCCGATAGTGAAAAAGCGCTGGCCGATTATAACGGAACGCTTACCTTTAGCGTTGTGCTGTTCGCTTCCGGGGAAGAGAGTTTTAAGCATGCGCCCAAAGTTGCGTTGCAGCAGACGAAAAGTAGCGTGCAACCCTATCGCCTGGTCTGGCCGGAAGGCAAGTTGCCGCAAGTCAGCCATGGCGGGAAAAGTTACCTGAAGGCGAACTGCTATGTATATTTTGCCGACCGCAGCGTTAAAATTTCGGAAAGTGCTAATTTGTCATTGTTTACCGGCGACGGACGGGAGCATTCTTTTTCATTTGATTTAACGAGGATCAAATGAAAAAAAGAGGAATTGCCCCAAAAACGACGAAATATAGCGAAATGATGAATTTGGACCAGGAGAGGAGGCACTTGCGTGCTCAAGAGTATGACCGGCTTTGGACGGGGTGAATTCTTAGATGGTTCGCACCGTTTTTTAGTGGAAATAAAAGCGGTGAATCATCGCTACAATGAATTTTCGATTCGTATGCCAAAAACATTGGGCCCCTTGGAAGATCGAATCCGGCGTAAGGTTGCGGATCAGATGTCGCGCGGGCGAATCGACATCTTTATCACGATGGATGAATATGCGCATGCCAAGCGTCGTATAAGGGTTGACAAAGAGTTGGCTATCGCGTACCATAATGCTTTAAGAGAATTGGCTGATTTGCTTGCAACGCCTCTGACGGACAGTTTGCATCAAGTGGCTAAATATCCAGACGTTGTTCAAGTCGAAGAAGAGACGGAAGACGTCGAATTGCTTTGGCTTAAGCTTGGCGAGGCTATTGGCGAGGCTGTCGACAATTTGATGCAAATGCGTCGTACAGAAGGGGCCAATCTGGCACAGGATCTAGATGGGCGCTTGGCGATGTTGCTGCTGCAGATTGAGAAGGTTGAAGAACGCGCGCCGGCAGTGCTCGAAGAGTACCGGAAAAAAATGCTCGACCGGATGCGCGAAATGTTGCAAGCCGTAGGTGCAGAACCGGATGAAGCCAGAATCCTGCAGGAAGCGGCTGTTTTTTCCGATAAAATCAGTATTGCGGAAGAATTGGTTCGTTTAAAAAGTCATGTGAAGCAGTTTCGTGTTACACTTCAGAGTACGGATGCGGTGGGACGAAAGTTGGATTTTTTGGTGCAGGAGATCAACCGCGAAACAAATACCATTGCTTCAAAGGCAAACGATTATATGATTGCTAATTTAGTCGTGGATATGAAAAGTGAAATTGAAAAGATGCGAGAACAGATTCAAAACATCGAATAAGCCGGTTTTTGCCAGGCTAGGGAAAGGCAGGAGGAACATACCTATGGAAATTAAACTTATCAATATCGGCTTTGGAAACATTGTCTCCGCGAATCGAATTATTTCCATCGTCAGTCCTGAGTCGGCGCCCATTAAGCGGATCATCCAAGAAGCGAGGGACCGCGGCATGCTGATTGACGCTACCTATGGACGCCGGACGCGCGCCGTGATCATCACGGACAGCGATCATGTTATCCTTTCGGCAGTGCAACCAGAGACCGTAGCCCATCGGTTGGCCAGCAAGGATAGCGATGAAGGTGCAGAGTAAAGCGGAAGGAGCTCGATAGGCGAATGGCAAGGAAGGGCAATTTAATCGTGGTATCCGGGCCTTCCGGTGCCGGCAAGGGAACAATCTGTCAGGAAATGTTCCGACAACATTGCGATTTGCAATATTCTATTTCTGCCACCACGCGCGCGCCTCGTACCGGCGAAGTGGATGGCGTAAACTATCTTTTTGTTGCTAAAGCCCAGTTTGAAACAATGATTGAGCAGGATGACCTGCTGGAATGGGCTGAGGTATACGGAAATTACTACGGTACACCGCGCAGTTATGTTATGGAGATGTTGGCTTCCGGCAAAGATGTGGTCTTGGAAATCGATACCCAAGGGGCATTGCAGGTGAAAAAAAAATTCCCCGAGGGTATTTTCATTTACATCGTGCCGCCGTCGCTTGAAGAATTGTCGAAACGGATTTATAACCGAGGCACAGATGCGCCGGATGTGATTGAACGACGCTTGAGCTGTGCGAAAGAAGAATTAATTTGTGCCAGCGAATACAATTACGTGGTCGTCAACGATCAGCTGGATCAAGCCGTAGATAAAGTTCGTGCTATCATTGTTGCCGAGCGTTGTCGTGTGCAGCGGAATCTGGATGTTGTGGACGAAGTGCTGCATACTTCCTGTTAAGAAAACTGCAATTGCAGTTGGGCTAAATAGTCGGAGGAGGACATTATGATTAATCCATCATTAGACGTCTTGGTAAAGAAAGTGGACAGCAAATATACGTTGGTGGTTTTGGCTGCCAAACGGGCACGGGAACTTATGGATGGAGCGCAAGCGTTGGTGGAATGCCCGTCGCACAAACATGTGACGATTGCGCTGGAAGAAATTGCGCAAGACAAGGTGTCCTATGAAAGGACGAAAAGCGGCATCAAATAGGAGGCACTGCTATGTTGACAGGCAAAGTCATCGTTGTAGGAGTCACCGGCGGCATAGCCGCTTACAAAGCGGTGGAACTGGTCAGTCGTCTGCGCAAGCAGCAGGCTGAAGTGCAGGTGATTATGAGTCGGGGCGCGACGAATTTCGTTACGCCGCTGACTTTTAGGGAAATCAGCGGCAATCCGGTTGTCGTTGACATGTGGGATGAACCGAAGAGCTGGAATGTGGAACATATCGCGTTGGCGCTGCGGGCCGATGGTTTCGTGATTGCGCCGGCGACGGCTAATTTAATCGGAAAACTGGCTAATGGTTTGGCCGATGACAGCCTTTCGACCACGCTGATGGCTACGACGGCGCCGGTTTTATTGGCGCCTGCAATGAACAGTAATATGTACCAAAATCCGATCGTTCAACAAAACATAGCAAAACTGACTGCGCTTGGCTATCGTTTTCTGCAGCCGGATTGCGGTATGTTGGCCTGCGGCGTGGAAGGTCCGGGACGTTTGCCGGAACCGGAACGGATTGTTGATGCCGTGATCGAGTTATTGTGTCCGCAGTTGCCTTTGGCTGGAAAAAAAATTCTGGTCACGGCGGGCGGTACGCGCGAAGCGATTGACCCGGTGCGCTATATCGGCAACCGTTCGAGCGGCAAGATGGGCTATGCATTAGCGGCCGCTGCGGCAAGTTTTGGCGCCGAAGTCGTCCTAGTCTCCGGACCTGTGGCGCTTGACGATCCGGCGGGCGTCAGAGTGATCCGGGTGGAATCGGCGCAGGAAATGATGGCGGCGGTACTGGAAGAATTCCCCGGTAGCGATATTACGATCAAGGCGGCGGCGGTTGCCGATTATCGACCGCAAACGGCTGCGCAGCATAAAATAAAAAAACAGGCGGAGCAGCTGACGCTGGTGCTGGAAAAGAATCCGGACATTTTAGCCGAACTGGGCCAACGCAAGCAAGCCGGACAGCTGTTAATCGGTTTTGCGGCGGAGACGCAGGAGTTGCTCACGCATGCACGCGGCAAACTGGAACGCAAACGTCTGGATATGATTGTCGCCAATGATGTAAGTTTGCCGGGGGCGGGCTTCAACAGCGACACGAATATCGTGAAACTGTTGTATGCGAATGGACACCAAGAAGACTTGCCGCAGATGGACAAACAAAGTCTGGCAATAGAACTGCTGAAAAGAATTATTAAATTAGCGGAAAAATAAACTTGAAAAATAGATGTACATTTGGTACAATACAATTCGGTAAAATTGTATATGGAACTCATCAAGAGTTGGTGGAGGGATAGGCCCGATGAAACCGCGGCAACCATTAGCCCCGTGCTAAAACGGTGCCAATTCCAGCGGCAGTATGACCGCGAGATGGGCGAGGAAACGTAAACCTCCCTATGGAGGTTTTTTGTTTTAAAAAAATTAAAATCAAACGAGGGGGTATATAGTGCAATGACGACAAAACGCGTACTCTTTACTTCAGAGTCGGTAACGGAGGGACATCCGGATAAGATTGCCGACCAAATCTCCGATTCCGTGTTGGATGCGATTTTGGCACAAGATCCGATGGGCCGTGTTGCCTGCGAAACATTAGTGACGACCGGTATGGTTCATGTGGTGGGCGAAATCAGCACAAAATGCTATGTGGACATTCCGAAACTGGTTCGGGAAACGGTAAAAGAAATTGGTTATACGCGGGCTAAGTTTGGCTTTGACGGCGACACTTGCGGCGTGTTGATTTCGATTGATGAACAATCGTCTGACATTGCGATGGGCGTTGACAAAGCGCAGGAAGCAAAAAAAGGCGGCAAAGATGAGGCCGATCTCATCGGTGCGGGCGACCAAGGCATGATGTTCGGTTATGCGACCAATGAAACGCCGGAACTTATGCCGATGCCGATTTCGCTGGCGCACAAGTTGTCGCGTCGTCTTTCTGAAGTGCGCAAGAGCAATCTGCTCGATTATCTGCGTCCCGATGGTAAGACTCAGGTTACGGTTGAATATGTCGACGGCAAACCGGTTCGCGTTGACACAATCGTTATTTCTACGCAGCATGGTCCCGAAGTGGACCTGGCTACGATCGAAAAAGACCTGATCGAACATGTGATCAAACCGATCGTTCCCGCCGAATTCCTTGATGCGGAAACGAAATACTACATCAATCCTACCGGTCGTTTCGTCATCGGCGGACCGCAAGGCGATGCCGGCTTGACTGGCCGCAAGATCATCGTCGATACTTACGGTGGTATGGCTCGTCATGGCGGCGGTGCGTTCTCCGGCAAGGATCCAACAAAGGTCGACCGTTCTGCGGCTTACGCGGCGCGTTATGTTGCAAAGAACATCGTAGCGGCTGGTCTGGCCGAGAAATGCGAAATCCAATTGGCATATGCGATTGGTATTGCGCATCCGGTTTCTATTCTGGTCGAAACATTTGGCACAGCTAAGGTTGACGAAGAGTTGATTGCCAGCCTGGTTAAGAAACATTTTGACCTGCGTCCGGCCGGCATCATCAAGACGCTCGATCTGCGTCGCCCGATCTATCGTCAGACAGCTGCTTACGGTCATTTTGGCCGTACCGATGTTGAGCTGCCGTGGGAAAAAACCGACAAGGCTGAAATTCTCCGCAAGGAAGCAGGTCTTTAGTTCCTGTCCGGCGAAATAGAATAGATATTGCGAAGAAAAGGGGCTCGGAGGAGACCCTTTTCTTTTCGTTAGTGCGGTATCGGACGTGAGGCATGGAGCATGTCTTGCGTCTTAAAATCAGCCGTTACTTGCAGGAGGGGCCATGTTTAGAGTCGCAGAAGTGCTGTTGAATATTAATACGCGCAGCTTATCCAAACCGTTTTCCTATCTGATTCCAGATGATGCAGCACTCGTCTCAGATGGTTGGCGGGTTATCGTGCCCGTGCAAAACCGCATGTGCGAAGGCTTTGTCGTGGCGGTGCGAGAAGCGGAGGCGACGGAGGCGGAGAAGCTGCGGGAAATTGCGGAAGTGCCCGATGATGAAGCTTGGTTTGACGTCAATATGCTCCACACCGCGCGTTGGATGAGCGAATATTATCTGTGCAGTCTGACGGAAGCGATGCGCCTTTTTATACCGGGAAAGACCGGCTTTAAACGAGAACTTTATTATCGTTTGAGCGATTCGGCGCCAAGCCTATTTCCTGACGCAAGCGACGAGTTGCTTGCGGCGCTTCGTTCTACGGCTTTCGTACCGGCAGCTAAGTTGCGTGCGCGTTTTGGAACAGGCGTACTCGATATATTAGCGCAGTGGCAGCGCAAAGGCTGGTTAGACGTACAGCGCGGCGGCAGCAATCGCTTGCACGCTAAATATCAAAACTGGCTGGTGCGGATCGGAGAAAGCGAAACGATTGTCGCGTACCGGGAAAATGCCAAGCGAGCGCCGGTTCGGCAACGCTTGATTGATCGCCTCTTGCAACAGCCGGAAATAGCGCTGGCGCAGCTGCGGGAAGAGGGATTTGACACGGTGCAATGCCGCCGCTTGGTCGAAGATGGGATAGCGAAACTGGAAAGTCGGCAAATTATGCGCGACAGCTATGCCGCCCAAGAAACGCAGTGCCAAAATTTTCCGCCGACGTTGGAACAACAGGTTGTTTTAAATGCGGTTGAAGCGGGGCTTGAAAAACGCGCCCATGAATCGTTTTTACTGCATGGCATCACCGGCAGCGGTAAGACTCAGGTTTATATCCTGGCCGCTTTAGCGGCTAGGCGGCAAGAGCGGCAGGTTATTGTGCTAGTGCCGGAGATTGCTTTGACCGGACAAATGGTCGCTCGCTTTCGTGACTGCTTTGGCGATGATGTTGCGGTTATCCATAGCAAGCTTTCGGCAGGCGAGCGATTTGATGCGTGGAAACGACTGCGTCAGGGGCAGGCCGGCATCGCGATCGGTGCACGCTCCGCACTTTTTGCGCCGCTCACAGATATTGGCCTGGTTATTATTGATGAGGAACATGAATTTAGTTATAAGCAAGAAGAAGCGCCGCGCTACCATGCCAGAAAAGTGGCGGAAGCAAGAGCGAGTGAAGCGGGCGCCGTCCTATTGCTGGGCAGCGCGACGCCATCGCTCGAAAGTTATCACTCGGCATTGGCCGATCAACAGCGTTTGTTGGTCATGAAAGAAAGGGTAGACGGAGCGGCTTTGCCGAGTGTTGCGTTGGTCGACATGCGCGCTGAATTGAAAGCTGGGCGTCGCTCGGTTATTTCGCAGGCGCTGCGTGAATTGTTGGAAGAGGCGCTAGCGGCGGGTGAGCAGGCGATTTTACTGCTTAACCGCCGCGGCCATTCGACGTTTGTTCTCTGCCGTGAATGCGGTCATGTGATGACTTGTGAAAAATGCGATGTTTCATTGGTATATCATCAAACAAGCAAACGGTTACAGTGTCATTATTGCCAGGCCAATCATGCGACGCCGGATGTGTGTCCGGCATGCGGCAGCCGCTATATTCGCTTTTTTGGAACGGGAACGCAAAAACTGGAAGAGGAGCTGCACAAATTACTGCCGACCGCGCGGGTGGTTCGCATGGATCAGGATACGACCGGAGCGAAATTTTCACATGACCGCATCTTAAAGGCGTTTGCCAGTGGCGAATATGATATTTTGCTAGGTACGCAAATGGTGGCCAAAGGCCATGATATCAAAAATGTGACGGCTGTCGGAATTCTCGCGGCGGACAGCGTACTGAACCTGCCGGATTTTCGTGCTGCCGAACGGGTCTTTTCTTTGGTGGCGCAAGCATCAGGCCGGGCCGGCCGCGGCGAAAAACCGGGCCGGGTTGTCGTGCAGACCTATCAACCGGAACATTATGCATTGCAGGCTGGCGCGCTCCAGTCTTATGAAGCTTTTTATCAGCAGGAAATCGAACATCGTCAGGCGCTTAAATATCCGCCGTGCAGTGAAATGGTCAAATTCATGCTGAGTGGTGAAAAAGAGGAAGCGGTGGCGCGGCTGGCAAACGATTTTGCCGCAGCGGTAAGAAGTCTCCCCGGCATGCTCGACGGGCAGCTTCTCGGCCCATTCCCGGCGGCGCTATATCGTGTGAATAATCGATTTCGGATGCAGGTACTGCTCAAGGGAAGCGAGCTTGGGCGATGGAAGGCGGCGCTGCAGAGCTTGCTATTGGAACGTTTTCCCGCTGTGGCAGTCGATGTTGACCCGCTTAATTTATTGTGAGAGAAATGAGTTTGAGGCAGGAAGTCGTCCGTTTTTCGTGGATTTTTCTAAATACTTATGATAGAATTTGTGAAGATATCAATGATGCCTAGGAGGTAGCCGGATATGGCGATGCTGGAAATCCGCAAAGCCGGTGATCCTGTCTTAAAGAAACAGGCTTTGCCGGTGGAACGCATAGATAAAAGAATTAAAAAATTGCTCGACGACATGGCAGAAACCATGTATGAAGCGGATGGCGTAGGCTTAGCCGCACCGCAGGTTGGCATGTCGCTGCAAATCATCGTCGTTGATGCCGGAGATGGATTGCTTGAAGTGATTAATCCGTCGATCCTAAAAAGTGAAGGTTCGGAAACGGGGCTAGAAGGTTGCCTGAGCGTACCGGGTGTATTTGGTGATGTGGAACGGTGTACGAAAGTAGTTGTCGAAGGCTTGAACCGCAGCGGGCGTAAGGTTCGCATTAATGCGGAAGGTTTCCTCGCACGGGTATTGCAGCATGAAATTGACCACTTGCAGGGGATTTTATTTATTGAAAAAGCACAGACTCTGCAGAAAGGGTTGTAAAAGATGAATAAGACACGTGTTGTTTTTATGGGAACGCCGGATTTCGCCGTTCCCTGTTTGGATATACTGGTCAAAGAAGGCTATGAGATTGTCGCAGTAGTGACGCAGCCCGATAGGCCGCGCGGACGGGGACAGAAGGTCACTTTTTCGCCGGTCAAAGAGGCGGCATTGATGCATGGCCTTGAAATCCTGCAGCCGAAAAAAATTCGCGAACCGGAAGCGCTGGAAAGTCTGATGGCGCTGCAGCCGGACATCATGGTCGTCGTTGCCTACGGTCAGATTTTGCCGAAGACTCTCTTGGATCTGCCGAAGTGGGGTTGTATTAATGTGCATGCCTCATTGTTGCCGAAGTATCGCGGTGCGGCTCCAATTCATTGGGCGATTATGGAAGGGGAAACGCTGAGCGGCGTTACCACAATGCATATGGACGTAGGAATGGATACGGGTGATATGATTTTAAGGGAAGAATTGTCGATTGACCCCGATATGACAACCGGTGAACTGCATGATGCGTTACAGGCAATGGGGGCGAAGCTACTTTCAAAGACGCTGTGTCTCTTGCTCGACGGCAAAGCGCCGCGCCTGCCGCAGGGTGAGAATGCCACCTATGCATCGATGCTAAAGCGCGACATGGAGCGTCTTGACTGGACTCTGTCGGCGCAGCAGCTTCATAACCGCGTCAGAGGCCTCAATCCTTGGCCGGGTGCATATACAACATTTCAGAATAAGAATCTTAAAGTGTGGCGAACAAAACAAATCGATAGTGCACTGACGGAGTTGGGCGGTCAGCCTGGAGAAGTTTTGGCTATGACGGAGAATGGTTTCTGGCTCGCTACCGGTCAGGGGGTACTTGAACTGCTTGAAGTGCAACCGGAATCGAAACGTCGCATGACGGCGAAAGAGTTTGCAACCGGCTACCAGGTCAAGCCGGGCATGATTTTAGCATAGAAGGTGACGTTGTGATTAATGCGATGGTTCGACCGAAGAAACGGTTGTTTCTGGCGCTCATTTTGGTAAGCTTGCTGCTTGCGGCCATGTCTACCTATGGTTTATGGGTAGTGAGTTTTCCGGGGTTGGCGAATATAAGTGCATATCTGCCGGTGCTGCTGGGCTGGGCATTGGCTTTTTTTCTCTTGGTTCTAGCGGTGGGAATCGGCGGCGTCATATTGACGATTGCCGGTTTTCCTACGCTCACCATGTTCCAAGCTCCGGCCTGGTCGGCAGTCAACTTACTGTTTCCCTTGGCAATCAGAATCGGACGCTTGTTGGATGTAGACAAGGAACGCATCGAACGTTCCTTCATTGAAGCCAGCAATCATTTGGTAAAGAATCGGGGCATACACGTGCCGCCGGAGCGGCTGTTGATTCTTACGCCGCATTGCCTGCAGCATGAGAGCTGTCCACATAAAATTACGCACGATGTTTCAAACTGCAAAAACTGCGGCCGCTGTCAGGTTGGCGAGCTGTTGGAAATCGCGCGGCGTCATGGCTGCCATCTGGCGGTTGTCACGGGAGGAACCCTGGCGCGCAAAGTTATCAAAGGTTTGCGCCCGAAAGCGGTTCTTGCAATTGCCTGCGAGCGCGATTTGACGAGCGGCATCCAGGATGTATTTCCATTGCCGGTAATCGGTGTATTAAATGAACGGCCCTTCGGCCCATGCTGCAACACCCGCATCGATGTAGATAAGGTGGATGAAGCGGTAAGGGAGTTTGTCGTTAAATAATGAGGTGCAAACATGAAAGCAAGGGAAATTGCCCTGCGAATTATTAATGAGGTTCAAAATAACGGCGCTTATGCGAATATAGCGTTGGCTAAAGAATTAACCCGTCACTCGCTGCAGGATCAGGATCGACGATTTGTGACGGAACTAGTCTACGGAACTGTGAAGGCAGGCGAGACGCTGGACTGGATGCTGTCGATTTACGTTGCGCGTCCACTTAGTAAGATTCCGCCAGTGATTCGCAATGTGCTCCGAATGGGAATTTACCAGTTGATTTTCATGGATAAGGTTCCTGCTTCGGCGGCTTGCAACCAAGCGGCTGAACTCGCCAAAATCTACGGACATGCCGGAACGGTGAAATTTGTCAATGGCGTATTGCGTACGATTGCGCGCCAACCGGAACGCATTGTCTATCCGGACGAGAAAAAAGAGCCGGCGCTGTTTTTGGCTCGGAAATATTGTCATCCGCTCTGGATTGTAGAACGTTGGCTGAAACGGCTCGGCCGCGAAGCCGTGGAAGAACTTTGCAGGATCAACAATGTGACGCCGACGCTGACGGTACGGACAAATACGCTTAAAATTTCGCGCGAGGAACTGTTGGCGCGTTTGGCGCAAGAAGGGGTTACTGCGGAGGCTTCAAGTGCAGTGCCGGAAGGCGTTGTGATCCATGCGCACCCGGCCTTGTCTAGCCTGGTATCGCTTAAAGAAGGTCTGTTTCAGGTTCAGGACGAGAGTTCGATGCGGGTTGCTCACTGGCTGCAGCCGCAACCGGGGGAACTGATCCTTGATGTTTGCGCTGCACCGGGCGGCAAGACAACGCATATTGCGACGTTGATGGAAAATACCGGACGTGTTATCGCGCTGGACATTCACGAACATAAACTGGAATTGATCCATCAGAATGCAGAGCGATTGGGGCTTTCCAATATTGAACCGATGCTGCAGGATGCCTGTGCAGTCGACTCGATATTTCCTTCGCTTGCGGATCGCGTCTTGGTTGATGCACCCTGTTCTGGTTTTGGCGTTCTGCGCCGCAGGGCTGACGCCCGCTGGCGCAAAAAACCGGAAATGTTAAAAGAGTTGCCGGAGCTGCAGCGGCGAATCTTATCCAGTGCTGCTGCTTGCGTTAAACCGGGCGGCATCTTGGTTTACAGTACCTGCACGACGGAAGAAGAGGAAAATCAGGCTGTTATCGGCTGGTTTTTGGCTCAGCATACGGATTTCACCCTCGCGCCGCTGCCGGACGATGTTTCAGAGACTCCGGGAATGCTGCAGCTTTGGCCGCAACAGGATGATTCGGACGGCTTTTTTATTTGCCGCATGCGGCGAAAGTAGGAGAAGAAGACATTGCAAACAAATATATTCGGATATGACGTGGCCGCATTGAAAAACGCATTTCAAGCAATCGAAGGTTGCCAAAGTTATCGGGCCGAACAAGTCGCGCGTTGGATGTATCAGCGTAATGCGACAGCTTTTGAGGAAATGACGGATCTCGGCAAGGAACTGCGGCAACGCATGGCCTCTGTCTTTGTAATCCAACGTGCGGTGATAATCAACGAACAGCATAGCCAGCGTGGCGATACCAGCAAGTATTTGCTCGCTTTTGCCGACGGCATGGCGGTGGAAACGGTTGTGATGCGCCACCGTTACGGCAACAGCGTCTGCGTTTCAACGCAGGTCGGTTGCGCGATGGGCTGCCGTTTTTGCGCTTCTACCTTGAATGGCGTGAGCCGCAGTCTGACGACTGGTGAAATCCTTGACCAAGTGCTGTTCGCCGACGCTCTTTTAAAAGTTTCCGGACAAGGCGTCAACAGCATCGTCGTGATGGGGTCGGGCGAACCGATGGCCAACTACCAGGCAGTCGTCGACTTTATTCGACTTTGCCATGCCCCCTACTGTCTAAACCTCAGCTTACGCTCGGTTGCTGTGTCTACGGTCGGATTGGTACCGGGGATTGATCGATTGGCGGCCGAAGGGATGCCGCTTACGTTGTCAATTTCGCTGCATGCGGCGGATGATGTGACGCGTAGCCGCTTGATGCCGATGAATGACACGTATCCGATCCGAGAAGTCGTGGAAGCAGGACGACGATATGCTACGGCGACCGGACGCCGGGTGACTTATGAGTATACACTGATCGACGGAATAAATGACAGGGAATTTGATGCGCTCAATTTGAGCCGTTTGCTAAAAGGGCAGCTTTGCCATATTAACCTGATTCCGGTCAATCCTGTTCCGGAACAGGGGATGACTCCGCCGGACGCGAAGCATGTACAACGCTTTGCAGATTGGCTTGAGGCGCAGGGGCTCAGTGTGACGTTGCGCCGCGAAATGGGCGGCGACATCAAAGCGGCCTGCGGACAATTGCGAAAACGCCATCTGGAAGGGCGTGAAGCCGAGGGGACAGGCGAGTAGCCTGGCCTTCGGCTTTTTGACGTAACCGGAGAAAATGGCGTATAATATAAAAATATGACGAACGATAAGCGGAGGGACTGTCATGAGCTGGATGCGACGCATGGAAGGCGCGTTAGAGCGATGTATAGAAGGTTTTTTCAATGAAAAACTGGCTGGGACGCTGCAACCGGTAGAAGTGCTGCAACAATTAATTAAGACGATGCTGGATAAGGCAACGGAGCGTATTGCGCCGCAACGCTATAGTGTATACTTGCAGCCGGAGGAACAGGTACGCCTGACCGCTGATCAGACTCTGTTAGAGGAGCTTAAGGTTTGCCTGACAAAAGAAGCGCAAGAGCAGCAGCTGAAATTTTCCGGTGCGCTGGAAATTCATCTCTTGCCGGATGCCGCGCTGGCGCATGGCTGCTTGCGCGTTGAGGCGACGTTTACACCGAGTTGTGAAGCGGAAAGTCCGGCGGAAGACGAACTGCAATCGACGCGCATCTTTGCCAAACCGGAGTTTCCTTCTTTGGCGTTACCTGCGGCTCGACCGGCGCGCCTTCGAATCGTCAAGGGGGCGGACGTTGGATTTGTTTTACAGTTAGGGGCAGGGCGAATTAATATCGGACGCTTGCAAAGCAACGATCTGGTATTGGCGGATCAGAGCGCCTCGCGCTTGCACGCGTATATTTGCTGGGCAGAAGCAACGGAAATGCATATGATCTATGATGCGCAGAGCCTTAATGGCACCAAGCTCAATGAAGTGTTGATTCAGGAGGCTGCATTGCGCGATGGAGACCGTATTCGCATCGGCAGTACGGAGTTGGAGTACGAGGTGAATACATGATGCCTTCAAGGATAGCGATTTGGAATATGGCGGCCATATTCTTACACTATACGTTTTTGACGCTTCTTTATTATTTTATCTATAGGGTCTTGCGCAGTCTGGTCAGACAATTGCGGGAGAGACCTGCCAAACGCTTGCCGGTTCGCTTGCTTGTTGTTGCAGGTGCTTTGCCGAATTGGCCGTCCAGTTTCACTTTGCAGGGCGACGCAATTATGATTGGACGCAGTACGCGCAATGATGTGGTAATCGAAGATTCTTTTGTTTCGGCGGAACATGCCTGCATTGCTTGGCAGGGTGACGGTTACTGGCTCGAAGATCTGGAAAGTACGAATAAGACCTTTTTAAACGGACGGGAAATCAAAAAACCGGTGTGTCTGACCGAGGGCGATCGTATCGGCATTGGGCCGGTGACATTGGAGTTTCGGCGAGGTGATTTAGCGTGATAAGCATTGTAAGAACAGATGTCGGTTTGGTCCGAAGCAATAACGAAGACAGTTATTTGTATCAACCGCCGCGCCTCTTTGCGGTAGCGGACGGTATGGGCGGGCATGCCGCCGGAGAAACAGCGAGTGCAATGGCAGTCGAAGTGATCAAGGAATGGGCGGTACAGGAACGACTTGTCCTTGAGAAAGATTTGGCTGCGGCAATCGAAGACGCCAATGCGCAGATCTATCAACGCGCGCAAAAAGAAGACGGAATGCAAGGGATGGGAACAACAGCGACCGTAGTCTTGCTTGAAGGGAATCAAGCTTTTTGGGCGCATGTCGGTGACAGCCGCCTTTACTGGCTAAGTGAAGGGCAGTGCCGACAAGTTACGCAGGATCATACGTTGGTCGGTGAAATGGTGCGTAGCGGAAATTTGACGCTGGGAGAAGCGCGTGAACATCCGCGGCGCAATTTACTGACGCGTGCAGTGGGGACGGCGCGAGAATTGCTGGTGGAACAAGGGAGTTTTTCAATAGGGGCGGGCGATTATTTGCTGCTTTGCAGCGACGGTTTGACCGGAGTCGTCAGTGAAGCGGAAATTCAGCAGGTGTTAGAGCAAAAACAGGAGAGTCTTGAAGAGAAAGCGAATCGCTTGCTCGGTATGGCCAAAGCTGCCGGGGCGCCGGATAACGTGACTTTCATCCTGATAGAATGTGAGATGCCGGCTCATGGCGCTTAAGCGGGGATGCGAACGAGGGCTGTTAGCTGCGGCGCTGCTGGTTTTGCTTAATGGATTTGCCGTTGCGTGTTTGGCCAGCGGAAAATCGCTGCCGCAGATCATGCAGTCGGCATTGGTGATCGCAACAATTGCCGTATCGGCGCATGCGGTACTAACGCTACGAAAATCGCGTGGTGATCAATTATTTCTGCCGATTGCCGTATGCCTTTCCGGTTTTGGCCTGACGATGTTGCTGCGACTGAAACCAGAGCTGTTTCAAGCGCAAGTCGTCTGGTGTTCGCTTGGACTGGCAGTGTTTACAGTAATGGCGCTCCTGCCGGGGCGTTGGTTTTTGAAAATGTCACTGTTTAAATATTCTTGGGGTGTATTGACGATTGGCTTGGTTATGGCGACGGCTTTGTTTGGCGTCGATATCGGCGGGCATCGCAGCTGGATCATTTTGGGACCGTTGCGTTTACAACCGTCTGAGATCGCCAAACTGACCTTGGTCATGTTCATGGCTGCTTATCTGTGTGAACGCCATGTTGTGCTTGCGCAGACCGATCGTAAGTTATTTGGAATCAGCGTACCACAGCTGCGTTATCTGGCACCGCTGCTGGCTGTTTGGGGAATGACGCTGCTGATGGTTGTTGCGCAGGTTGACCTCGGTACCGCATTGCTTTTCTTCTCGATCACGCTTGCGATGTTGTATATGGCCAGTGGACGTAAGATCTATGTGATTGCCGGAATTGCGCTTTTCCTCCTTGGCGTCGTTGTCTGCTATTATGGGTATTACCATATTAGAACCAGGGTTGATATCTGGTTGAATCCATGGGCCGATCCTAACGGGCGCGGTTATCAGATAGTTCAATCCTTGTTCGCACTGGCAGCGGGTGGTTTGTTTGGCAAAGGGCTTGGCCTGGGGCGTCCGGAACTGATCCCGGAAGTGCACACCGACTTCATTTTTGCTGCGATAGCGGAAGAATTAGGTGTTGCTGGTAGTATGGCCGTCTTCCTTTTATATTTATTGTTGATCGTACGCGCATTTCGTGTTGCGCTGCGCGGGCGCGATTCATTCCGCATGTTAGCTGCGGCAGGGTTTGCAACTGCGTTGGCTTTACAGGTGCTGTTGATTGTCGGCGGGATCAGCAAATTCTTGCCGTTGACCGGCATTACTCTTCCTTTCGTAAGTTATGGAGGCAGTTCGATGGTGGCCAACTATGCGTTGCTCGGTCTGCTGACGGCTATGGGCGAGGAGGGCGAATCTTCATGATGTTGCGTCCTTTAGACGATATGCGTGGTTTCATCCGAAAAACAGCCTATGTTTTACTGGCTGCCATGGTTAGTTTACTGGCATATCTGACGTATATCCAATTGTATTCCGCTAAAGATTTGGCGGAAAATTCTCTGAACCGTCGTAATATGGCGGCCGCGCAAAAAATAAAACCGGGCTTGATTTTCGATCGCAATGGCGAAGTGCTTGCGGATAGCCGCAAGACGAAAGACGGTTTTCAGCGTCAATATCCATATGGCGCGATTATGGCGCCGGTAATCGGCTACAGTTCACTGCAGCGAGGCAGCACCGGACTGGAAAGCGCTTGGGCGCAGCAACTGCTGGGTCTCGATAATCCGCTCAGTCAGCTGGGGCCGGTAGGAACGCTCTGGCAAACGGGCGCTGGCAATAATCTGGTGTTGAATATTGATGCTGCGCTGCAGCAGGCCGCTTATGAGGCATTGGGTTCGCGCAAAGGCGCGGTGGTTGCTTTCAACCCCAAAACCGGAGCCATTTTAGCGTTGGTCAGCCGACCGAGTTTTTCGCCAGCCAGTCTGGACGATAATTGGACGGCTGTCAGCAACGATCCAAACAGTCCGCTTCTGAACCGAGCCACGCAAGGCTTGTATCCGCCAGGCTCGATCATTAAGGTGTTGGTTGCCGAAGCGGCGTTGCGCGAGAAGAAAGCCGATCTGAACACCTTATTTGAATGCAGCGGCGATTTATTTATCCCGCCAGACTACCATCTGACCGAGGATAAGAAACGGGCGCATGGAAAAATCAATCTAGCAGAAGCGTTGACCGTCTCCTGCAACGTAACATTCGGCACGTTGGCGCTCGAACTTGGCGGCCGCACCATGCAAGAGACTTTTCGACGCTACGGCTTTGAAAAAGAGCTCGGTGCGGGTTTTTCGACGGAGCGATCACATCTGCCGGATTTTACCGCGCTTGGGCGCGGCGATTTGGCACAGACCGGGATCGGACAGGGAGAGTTGTTAGTGACTCCTTTGCGCATGGCAATGCTGGCGGGCGTTTTTGCCAATGACGGCGTTATGATGCTGCCGCGTTTGGTGAATCGCATTGAGACTGCAGACGGTCAGATCCTGCGCAGTTTTGCGCCGGAAATATGGCTTAAGCCGGTGGAGTCCGAACAGGCGCGGCAAATTCGAAAAATGATGGTGCAGGTTGTGGAAGAAGGCACCGGTGCTTCTGCCCGTTTTGGCGGTGTAAAAGTAGCGGGCAAGACCGGTACGGCGGAAAATGCGCAAGGGCAGCCGCATGCTTGGTTCATTGGCTTTGCTCCGGCGGATAATCCTCAAATCGCGATTGCGGTAATCGTTGAAAATGGCGGCGGCGGCGGAAGCGTGGCGGCGCCAATCGCGCGAAGAATCATGTCAATGGCAATACAATAAGGAGGTGATTGACGCTTATGTTAAACAGTATATTAGCACAGCGATACCAAATATTAGAATTAATCGGCGGCGGCGGCATGGCGGATGTTTACAAGGCGCTCGATACATTGCTGGATCGGCAGGTGGCTGTGAAGGTCTTGCGTTCCCAATTCACGCATGATGATGAATTTGTCCGCAAATTTCGCCGTGAGGCGCAGGCGGCGGCAAAATTATCCCATCCGAATATCGTCAATATTTATGATGTAGGCTGCGAAGGAACCGTGCATTATATCGTGATGGAATATGTCGATGGCGACACGCTCAAAGATCATATTTTGCGCGGCATTATTCCGGTAGACACGGCGCTTGCAATCGCTTGCGAAATTGGTGAGGCGCTCGAACATGCGCACCATAACAATCTGGTTCACTGCGACATTAAACCGCATAACATCCTCATGACGCGCAAAGGACACGTGAAAGTCACCGATTTTGGTATTGCCAGGGCGGTCAGTTCGGCTACGATGAGCCATACCTCAACCATTATCGGTTCGGTGCATTATTTTTCACCGGAGCAGGCTAAGGGCGAAAAAATCGGCGCTAAGGCGGACATGTATTCTCTTGGCGTTGTAATGTATGAAATGCTGACCGGCACGCTGCCGTTTGCAGGCGAAACGCCGATCAGCATTGCGCTCAAACACTTGCAGGAAGCGCCGAAAGCGCCGCGTGAGATTGATCCGACGATTCCGCTCGTCTTAGAAGCGGTAATCTTGAAGGCGATGGCCAAGGATCCGGAACAGCGGTTTCGCAACATTCGCGAGATGATTCACGATTTGAAATCGTTGCAGGGATTTGTGCGCGATGACAGCACGAAGCGCTTGGAACGCGTGGAGTTTGCCACACAGATTATCGGCGTGCCGCAAGCGGATGAATTGACTGCCGAGCAGACTGTTGTCAGGCCGTCGGCGCGTCCGGAAAGAACGATGAGTAGACGTCGGCGTTGGAGCTTTATTGTTGCTCTATTGCTGCTGGCCGGTTTTGCCGGCGGTGCATTTCTCTCGTATGGGAAGTTTTGGAGCAGCCGTGAAGTGACGGTTCCTGACGTAGTCGGCAAGCAGGTGGACATTGCGCGCAATGTACTGCTGAATCAAAATTTGAGGATTACGCTTTCGGAAAGCTATGATGATAAAGTGCCGCTCGGTCATGTCATATCGCAATATCCGGAAGCGGGAGCGGTGGTTAAGGAGCAACGCGCGATCACTGTGGTGGTCAGCAAAGGCAGCGAAGTGACGACCGTGCCGGATCTAAAGGGGTTGAACCGCCGGGATGCGGAAGCGAAACTGAAAAGCGCCGGACTGACAATTGGCAGGGTTGATGAGGTCTATAACCCGGAATTGCCATTGGAATCGGTTATTTCGCAAAATCCCCGCCCGCCGGCGCAGGTGAATAAGAACACACCCATTGATTTGGTGATCAATCACAATTCAGGCGTGAAGAAAGTAGCTTTGCCTGACTGGCGTGGGTTGCCGCTTCCCGGCGTGACGGCGCAAGCGGAAAGTCTTAAACTTAAAATCGGCAAAGTGACGGAAGAGGCGAGCGAACGATATGCGCCGGGAACGGTTATTTCTCAAAATCCGTCTGGCGGGGCAGAGGTCATCGAAGATTCCAGCGTCGATCTGGTGGTCTCTAAGACCGGATCTTCCACTAAACGCGTCGGGGTACAAATCACGGTTCCTGACGGTCCCAGTCGCCAGACCGTTCAGATTGTTGTCAATGACGCCGCTGGAAAAAGGACGGTTTACGAGAATGTTCATAAACCGGGCGACCGGATAGAAAAGACCGTTGAAGGCAGCGCTTCTGGAAAAGTTCAGGTATTTGTCAATGGAGTGAGCGTCAAAGAACAGGCGTTTTAAGATGCGCTGAAACTTTGCCAGCCGAACAAGGAGGCACAATGTGAACCAGGGGATTATCATCAAGGCGTACAATAGTTTTTATTATGTACAGCAACCGGATGCGGTTGTTATGTGCACGTTGCGCGGCCGATTCAAAAAAGAACGCTTTTCGCTGCTGGTCGGTGACGAGGTGCAATTTAGCTTGCTATCCGACGGAAAGGGCGTAATCGAAACGATCCTGCCGAGACGCAGCTTATTGAAACGACCATTGGTGGCTAATGTAGAACAAGTTATCTTGACCTTTGCCGCAGCCAGTCCGGATATCAGCAGACTGTTGCTCGACCGGTTTCTCGTATTGGCCGAAAGTTCGCAACTCGATATTGTGTTGTGCATCAATAAGAGTGAGTTAGGCTGTGCAAAAGAAATTGGTGCCTTGACGGAATGTTATCGACAGATCGGTTACAAAGTGATCGAAGTATCGGCGAAGACCGGACAAGGCCTGGAAGAATTGAGAAAGACGTTGAGCGGGCGCGTTAGCGTTTTTTCCGGTCCGTCCGGCGTCGGAAAATCTTCTTTGCTCAATGCGCTGCAGCCGGGTTTGAATCTTATGACTGGCGAAGTCAGCGATAAAATCGGTCGCGGAAAGCATACCACGCGTCATGCCGAATTGATGCCGCTGCAGGGCGGCGGCTTTGTCGTTGATACTCCGGGCTTCAGTTTGGCCGAAATCACCGATATTGCCCCAGATGAACTGCGGCACTGGTTTCGTGAGTTCGTTGAAGAGACGGCAGACTGCCGCTTTAGTTCCTGTTTGCACCTGCATGAACCGGCTTGCGGCGTCAAAAATGCAGTCGCGGCTGGAAAAATTGACGCACTTCGCTATGAAAACTATGTTGCCATTTGCAACGAAAATAAAGTGACAAAAAAGGGGTTTTGATTGATGAATAGGATTAAGATAGCTCCCTCGATTCTTTCAGCCGATTTTGCCTGTTTGGCGCAAGAAATCAAACGGATTGAAGCGGCAGGCGCTGACATGGTTCATATTGATATCATGGATGGGCATTTCGTTCCGAATCTTACGTTCGGTCCTCCGGTTATCGCGGCGCTGCGCGCGCATACGAAACTGGAGTTTGACGTTCATCTGATGGTGACGAATCCTGAAGCGTATATTGAACCCTTTGCAAAAGCCGGTGCCGATTGGATTACTTTTCATGCCGAAACGGCTCCGCATATGCACCGACTCGTACAACAGATTAAAGAACTTGGCGTCAAAGCTGGTGTAGCTCTGAATCCGGGTACTTCGCTTACGGCGCTCGATGAGGTGTTGGCGGAATTGGATATGGTTCTCATTATGAGCGTAAATCCTGGTTTTGGCGGACAAAAGTTTATTGAGGCTTCTGTTGATAAAATTATCCGATTGAAAAAGCGCATCGAAAATTGTGGTTCAAAAGCTGAAATTCAGGTCGACGGGGGCGTTAATTCGCAGACGGCCGTATTGGTAAAAAAAGCGGGTGCGACGATTCTCGTCGCTGGTTCGGCAGTTTATCAGGCGCCGGATATTGCGCAAGCCATTGATGCGATTAGAGGGGCTTGATTATTTATCTTGTTGCTGATAATATATATGTAAACAATTAAATAATGAGCCTTTGGGACGAGGTGAGAAAGAATTTCTTTCAATTCCTTACCGGCGGTAAAGCCCGCGAGCCAAATTTGGCTGATCTGGTGTGATTCCAGAGCCGACAGTATAGTCTGGATGGGAAAAGGTTAGCAACGGGAGTCTTAGAAAACTAAGACTTTGTGTTTCTTTGTCTTTTAAGGCTGTTAGCGGCGATTTACGCCATTAACAGCCTTTTTGCTAAAGTACCTTCTTCCTACATCGATATCCATAGAATGAAAGAGGCAAGGAGAGGGTCCTATGCAACCAGAATTTATGCATTTGGCTTTACAACTGGCAAAACTTGCCGAAGGACGGACGACGCCGAATCCGCTGGTAGGAGCTGTGATTGTGAAGGAAGGGCGTGTCGTTGGTCAAGGCTGGCATCGCAAAGCCGGAACCGCTCACGCAGAAATTCATGCACTTCGACAGGCGGGCGATTTAGCGCGCGGCGCGGATATCTACGTTACGTTGGAACCTTGTTCACACCGAGGTCGGACGGGTCCCTGCGCGAAAGCGTTGGCGGAGGCGGGCGTTAAGCGCGTGTTTGTTGCGATGCTGGATCCGAATCCCTTAGTGGCTGGTAAAGGTCTAGCTTATTTACGCCAGGCGGGGATTGAGGTGGTGGAAGGTGTCCTTGCTGCAGAAGCGGCCAGGCAAAACATTGTTTTTTTAAAGTGGATTAGTACCGGGTTGCCCTTCGTCAGCTTAAAAACGGCCATGTCGCTTGACGGCAAGGTAGCTGCGAAAACAGGGCACTCGCAGTGGATTACAGGAAGCGCAGCTAGGGAGAGGGTACATCATCTGAGAGATTGCCATGATGCGATCTTGACGGGAATCGGGACCGTGTTAAAAGATGATCCTCAATTGACGACCCGCTTGCCGCAGGGCGGAAAAAATCCCCTGAGGGTCATTGTCGACAGCCATGCACAGACGCCATTGACGGCAAAGGTCGTATGCGATGATTTGGCGCAGACGATCATTGCGGTGACAGAGGCTGCGCCGCCGGAGCGCATTGAAGCATTGCGCCAGGCGGGTGTCGAGGTCTGGCTGATCAAGGCCGATACGGCTGGACGAATTGATCTGCGGGCTCTTTTACAGCAATTAGGTAAAGCGCAGATTAGCAGCTTGTTGCTTGAAGGTGGTTCGAGGCTGAATGCTTCTTTCTGGGCGGATAATCTCGTGGATCGCGTCTATTGGTTTATTGCGCCGAAGGTCATCGGTGGGGATGCTGCACCGGGGCCGATTGGCGGAGTGGGACTAGAGCGTGTTCCCGATATGGCGGAACTCGAAGAGGTTGAAATAGAAAAAATAGCGGACGATATTTTAATTAGCGGCGATGTGAGCCGACGGGAGGGACGCGATGTTTACCGGACTTGTGGAAGAATTAGGTAGTGTCCAATCTGTCGAATCTGGCGCGCAGTCGGCCCGAATTACCGTCAGGGCAAAGGTTGTCGTTGACGATGTTAAAATGGGCGACAGCATTGCAGTGAATGGTACATGTTTGACGGTCGTGGCGTTTGGGGCAGATTGGTTTACGGCTGATGTTATGCCGGAAACGATGCGGCGCACGGTACTCGGCACTTTGCAAAATGGTGAGAAGGTCAATTTAGAACGGACGCTTCGGGTCGGGGATCGTCTGGGCGGGCATATCGTGAGCGGTCATATCGATGGAGTCGGCAGCATCCGCCGCAAGGAGCGAAATGACAATGCGATTGTGATTTCGATTGCAGCGCCTGAAGAAGTCATGCGCTATGTGGTGGAAAAGGGCTCAATTACGATCGACGGAATTAGTTTGACGATTGTGGCGCTAGGGCCGGACTGGTTCAGCGTGTCACTGATTCCTCATACGGCGGCGTTGACGACGCTCGGATACAAAGGCGTCGGCGGGAAAGTCAACTTGGAAGGCGATATTATCGGAAAGTATGTGGAAAAGTTGCTTTCTCGGACGGATGAGCAGGCGACGAAGCCGAATAAAAGCGGTTTGAATTTGGAACTGTTGCAGAAAAATGGATTCCTGTAACGAGAAAGAGGAGGCTGGCGTCATGAAATTCAATGCGATTGAAGATGCGATCAAGGATATCCACGATGGGAAAATTGTTATCGTGGTTGATGATGAGGACCGGGAAAATGAAGGGGACCTACTGATGGCGGCTGACCGTGTGACGCCGGAGGCCATTAACTTTATGGCTACCTACGGACGCGGATTGATTTGCATGCCCGTCATTGGTTCGCGCCTCGATGAACTAGGTATTGGTGCGATGGTCTGCGATAATACCGATTTGCATTGCACGGCATTTACCGTTTCGATTGACGGCAAAAACACGACGACCGGTATTTCCGCACATGAAAGGGCGGAAACGATTTTATCCGTATTGGATCCTAAAACGAAAGCGGAAGACCTGCGCCGCCCGGGACATGTTTTCCCGCTTCGCTATTGTGACGGAGGCGTGTTGCGCCGTGCGGGCCATACGGAAGCGTCTGTCGATCTGGCGAAGTTGGCCGGTCGCTATCCGGCGGGCGTTATTTGCGAAATCATGAGCGAGGACGGGACGATGGCCCGTGTGCCAGAACTTCTTGAATTTGCGGCTAAACACGGTTTAAAGATGATTACGATTGCCGATTTGATTAAATATCGTAAAAAGCATGACCCGAATGATAAAATTGTTTTGCGCGGTGCAGAAGCCAAGATGCCGACTAAATACGGAGATTTTAGGATTATTGGCTATGAGAGCACGCTAGACCATAAATGCCATGTGGCGATGGTGCATGGCGATGTGGCGGGGCAGGAAGATGTCCTGGTCAGGGTGCATTCAGAATGTTTGACGGGTGACGTTCTCGGTTCGCTTCGCTGTGACTGCGGAGACCAATTGCAGGCTGCTCTGCAGCGTATTGGGAAGGAGGGATGCGGCGTTCTCTTGTATATGCGCCAGGAGGGGCGAGGCATCGGCCTGGCTAATAAAATAAGAGCGTATGCACTCCAGGATCAAGGGAAAGACACGGTAGAAGCGAATGAGTTGCTTGGTTTTGCGCCGGATCTGCGCGATTATGGCATCGGCGCACAAATCTTGACTGATCTCGGCTTATCCAGTATTCGTCTGCTGACGAATAATCCGCGCAAACGGGCAGGGTTGGAAGGGTATGGTCTCACCATTACGGAGCGGGTGCCGCTTGAAATCAAGGCGAACCGCTTTAATCAACGCTATCTGTCGGTTAAGAAAGCAAAATTGGGTCATATGTTAAAACAATACGAGGGGGAAAATAAGTAATGCGAGTATATGAAGGTAAATTAACCGCCCAAGGAATGAAAGTAGGCATTATCGTAGCGAGATTCAATGAATTTATTACCAGTAAGCTGCTGGGCGGCGCTATGGACGCGCTGCAACGCCATGGCGTCGAAGGCGATGATATTGAGGTCGCTTGGGTTCCCGGCGCTTTTGAAATCCCCATGGTAGCCCAGGCGATGGCGCGCAGCGGCAAATACCAGGCGGTCATTTGTTTGGGAACCGTAATTCGCGGCGGTACGAGTCATTATGACTATGTCTGCGCCGAAGTCTCGAAAGGCGTTGCGCATGTCGGCATGGAAACGGGCGTGCCGACGATATTTGGCGTACTGACAACCGAAAACATTGAACAGGCGATTGAGCGCGCCGGAACTAAAGCAGGCAATAAAGGATTCGAAGCCGCCGTGGCTGCGATTGAAATGGCGAATCTCTTAGAGAGCATCGGCTAACACTTCGAGTGAAAAACGAGAACGGTTGAAAAAAAATTACTATTATATATAATAGTAATGAAAGAATATGCTGGCAGAGTTTAAAAGATAGGGCGGCAATCAGCCGCCCTATTGTGTTGTGTGCAAACTTTGCAGAGGAGGAGATGAATATGCACGATCATATCGTGAAGGGCGTTGCTGCCGGCAGCGTGAGGATTTTTGCCGCGGTGACGACGCAGTTAGTGGAAGAGGGGCGACGGCGGCACGATTGTTATCCGGTTGCGGCAGCTGCATTAGGTAGAACGATGACGGGCGCGCTTTTGCTCGCGGCTGACTTAAAGACGCAGGAACGAATCACGATTCGGATTGCCGGGGACGGGCCGATTGGCGAAGTGATTGCCGACGCCGATGGCGCGGGTACCGTTCGCGGTTATGTGAAGCAGCCGCAAATCGATTTACCGCTGCGTGAAGGGAAACTGGACGTTGCTGCCGCAGTCGGCAACGGCAATATCCATGTTACACGATTTACCGGTATGAAGCAGCCGTTTACGGGCAATGCAAGCTTGGTAAGCGGAGAAATTGCCGAGGATATCACGCACTACCTGTATTCGTCCGAACAGACGCTATCGAGCGTCGCACTGGGCGTTCTTGTTAATCCGGATGCGACTGTTGCCGCAGCGGGCGGTTTTTTCATTCAAGTAATGCCTGGCGCTGAAGAGGGTGTGATCACGCAAGTTGAGAAAAACCTGGCTGCGCTGGCACCGATATCAAGCTTGGTGAAGACGGGGCTTGCGGCAAGCGATATCATCCAGCATGCATTTGCGGGGCTTGAGTATACGATTCAAGAGGAACAGCCGCTGGCTTTTCGCTGCACTTGCAGCCGGGATAAAGTCAGCAATATGCTGATTAGTCTGGGGCGGGAAGAACTCGAGGACATGGCCAATGAAGAAGAGGCGGAGATTATTTGCCATTTCTGTGCGGAAGCCTACGCGTTCAAACGTGAAGAACTGCAATGTCTCATAGACGAATTATAAAAAAGCATAGTAAAAAGGACTGGGAAGATTCCCAGTCCTTTATCTGTGTAACTTGAAGAGTTCAAGTTAGATAGCCCGTTGGATTTTACCAGAGCGCAGGCAGCGGGTACAAACGTTAATGCGTTTTACCTCACCGTCCAACAATGCTCTAACTCTTTGAATGTTGGGTTTCCAAGTACGTTTGGTTTTCAAGTTAGAGTGGCTGACGTTGTTGCCGCTAGCTTCACCTTTGCCGCAAGTTCCGCAAACAGTTGCCATCTATTCCACCTCCTTTAATTGAAGGACAAAATATCCTTTTTACGATAACAGTAGTATTTTAGCATAGAACGATGAAACTGTGCAAGGTCTTTGTTTGATTTTGCAGGATTTTTAAGCCTGGTTATGGAAAATAAACAGACAGATAGCAGAAAAGGGGGAGTAGCATCATGATTACCAAAGAGACGCCGATTGTTGAAGTGTTGCGCAGCCACCCCCGTGCCCGGGAAATTTTTGCTAAACACGGCATGGGCTGCATTGGGTGTATGGGATCGTTGACAGAGACCTTGGAAAATGGAGCTAAAATGCATGAAATCGATGTAAAGGCTCTATTGAAAGAATTGAATGAATTGAAGTGACGAGGCGCAGTTACAGCAAAGTGATGTAGGTGGTTTTTTGAACAGCGTATTAGATAAGGGAATACAGTATTTAAAAGGGGTTGGTCCGGCCAAGGCTGCGATGCTAAGCAAACTAGGCTTGTTTAGCGTACGCGATTTGCTGGAGCACTTTCCGAAACGATACGAGGATGGCAGCAAATGGACTTCGATTGCCGAATTGCAGGATGGCTTGCTGGCATCTTTTAAGTGCAGGGTAACGGGCGTTCAAGAACAAAAACCTCGCAGGGGGCTCAGTATCTTGAAGGTAGCGGTGTCAGACGGTACCGGCCAATGCTTTCTCGTTTGGTTCAACCAAGGATATCGTAAACAGGCTTATAAGGTGGGGCAAACAATCGTTGTTGCCGGCAAAGTGAAACGGCAACGTTTTCAGCCGGAAATAACAAATCCGGAAGTGGAAGACTTTGAAGCTGCCGAATGGGCGAGCGTGGGTAAAATTATGCCGGTATATGGCATGACAGAACCGCTAAATCAGCGTTTTTTTCGTACTCTTATCGAACAGGCGCTCGAATTATTTGCGATGCTGCAAATGCAAGAGGAAGCGTTGCCGCTTGCGATTAAAGAAAAATATGATTTAATGGACTGGCATACGGCGCTGCAGCAGGTGCATTTCCCCAGCAGTCAGACTGAATTGGCGGCGGCGCGCAAACGGTTGATCTTTGAAGAATTGTACTGGATGCAGTGTTGGGTGCTAGCGGCGCGTACGAAGTGCCGGAGTTTACCGGGAATCAAGCATGGGCCGCAAGGTGCGCTTGAACGGAGGGTATTAGAAGCCTTGCCTTTTGCCTTGACGCAGGATCAGAAACAGGTGTGGCAAGAGATCCGAGCGGATATGGAAGAACTGGCTGCCATGCAGCGTTTGCTGCAAGGGGACGTTGGCTCGGGGAAGACGGTGCTTGCGGCGCTCGCTTTGGCTAAAACCGTAGAAAACGGCTATCAGGGAGCGCTGATGGTACCAACAGAAATTCTTGCCGAACAACACTATCTGACGATGCAGGAACTATTAGGTCGTCATGGCGTCAAAGTGGCGCTGTTGACTGGACGATTGAAAGATAAGGAGAAGGCGGCGCTGCTTACGGCAATCCGACAGGGCGATATTCAAGTCACAATCGGTACGCATGCCTTAATTCAAGACGGCGTAGAATTTGAAAAGTTGGGACTTGCTATTACCGACGAGCAACATCGTTTCGGCGTCTTTCAGCGAGCGAAGTTGCAGGAGAAAGGACGCCTGCCGGATATGCTGGTCATGACGGCGACGCCGATTCCGCGAACAATGGCGCTTACGGTATATGGAGATCTTGAAGTGTCGGCGATTCGTGAGTTGCCTCCGGGGCGCAAACCGGTCAAAACCTATGTGAGAAATCGTCAAAGCCGTGAAAAGGTGTATTTGTTTATTCGCGATCAGGTGGCGAAAGGACGTCAGGCTTACGTCGTTTGCCCGTTAGTTGAAGAATCGGATAAGATTGAAGCGCAGGCCGCGGTTGAACTTCATGAAGAACTGTCTGGCGGTTATCTGCAGGGAATCGCTTGCGGTCTTGTTCATGGTCGGCTTAAATCGTCGGAGCGCGATGTGGTGATGGACGCTTTTTATGCTGGGGAAATAAAGGTTTTAGTTTCGACAACTGTCATTGAAGTCGGCGTGAATGTGCCGAATGCTGCGGTAATGGTCATTGAGTGCGCGGAGCGATTCGGTCTGGCTCAATTGCATCAGCTGCGAGGACGGATCGGCCGCGGCGCACATCAGTCCTATTGTGTCCTGCTTTCCGAAAAACCGAGTCCGGAGGGGCGGGCGCGGCTCGAAATTATGGCGTCTGTTGCTGATGGCTTTCTTTTGGCGGAAGAAGATTTGAAGTTGCGCGGTCCAGGACAATTCTTCGGTGCGCGTCAACATGGTCTGCCGGATCTTAAGATTGCTGACGTGTTCCGCGATGGAGAAATTTTGTTGGAGGCGCGTAGTGCGGCGAAATCTTCGCTTGAGAAAAAAACAAGCCGTGAACGAATTGAACGCGTTCTAGAGGCTCGCTTTGCTGGAGTGGGGGATCTGATTTTTAATGCATGAGAAATTGCGTTTTACGTAGCGATGCAGTATAGTGAAAACAGTTTATTTTTACCGCAACAATTAGGAGGAAACTATGAGTCGTTTCTGGGGCTGGTCGGCAGTGCTTGGCCTGTGCGCGATGGTGTATTGGTGGCAGCCGGAGTTTTTTGCAACCGCGTATCATTTTATTGAACGCGGTGATATTGCTGGTTTAGCAGCTTTTTTACGCAGTTTTGGCGGATGGTCGATCGGCATTACGTTGTTGCTGTTCATTGTCATGACCTTCACAATCGTTTTTCCGTTTATGATTTTATCCGGTGCGGCGGCCATAATGTACGGGATTCTTGGCGCTGTTTTGATTTCCTGGCTAGGAGAGGTGCTCGGTGCGCTAGTGATGTTTTTCTTTGCCCGTGTTTGTTTTCGCAAGCTGGTCGCAAAGTGGATCGGCGGCAGTCCATATTGGAAACAAGTAGATGACTACAGTGCGGCAAACGGCTTCAAAGCATTGTTAATTGCGCGGCTGTTGCCGCTTGCGCCGTCTGGAATTATCACGGCGGTGGCGGCCATTAGCCGCATTAGTTTTCGTGATTTTTTCTTGGCGACTTTGTTGGGGAAGTTTCCGCCGGTCGTATTTAAAGTGCTGATCGGCCATGATTTGGTGTATGCGAGTGAAAATATGACGCGTTTGATTAGCGTTGTTGCCGTGGTGATTTTAATTTATCTTTGGCTATGGTGGAGAAAACGAAAAAAACGTTTAGCGATCGAGGCAGGGAAGCGCGGATGCGACGGAGAATAATAGACAGGCAGTAGTAGGATGTTATAAATGGAGGGATTTTACATGCCAATCGTACAAATTGATATGGCCGAAGGCCGCACTCTGGAACAAAAACGCGAAATGGCCAAACGTTTGACCGAAGTGATCGTGGAAACGGCAAAATGTCCGGCCGATGCAATCACGATCATCATTCGAGAAGAATCCAAACAAAATATTGCCAAAGCTGGCATCTTAATGTCCGACAAATGATCGATTAAACGAACGGGCCATTCAACAGGGTGGTCCGTTTCCGATTTTAGGCGGGGGTGATAAGGTGAAAGCGATTCAGATAGCGGTTGAATTGGAAAAGCAAGTCATAGAACAGCTGATGCGGCTTGGGCAGGCGGCTTCGTTATATTGGTTGAGCGAGAAAGAAGAAGAAATAGTAAAGCTGCTGCAAACGCTAGCGGACAAAGATCCGGCAAAATGTATGTATCCGGAATTCAGTGCAGAGTGGGCGGAACATATGCCTCACGATGAGTGGGAAAGCGATTCGCTGCGGACGACCATGGATCTACTGAATCTTGTCTGGCTGTTGGAAAAAACAGTGCAGTTTTATCAACAAGCGGCGAAGAATAGTCCTTATCCGTCGCAGCAATTTTTCTTTTCTTCACTGTCCAAATGGAAACTTTTACTGCGTAAGCGAGTGGAAGGCGTAGCGAAGCATGCGCATAGTCAATTGTGGCAGGAACTCGGCTTTTCGCCTTTTGCCTGGGAAATCGGATAATTATCGTGATGTGCATTAGCTTTTCTTGACAAAGGTTAGCGGCATCGCTATAATAGATGAAGGTTGAGGTGGATAATGATGAAAATTCAAATTGCCGGTATCAAGGAACAACTTGGTGCCAGTTCGTCCTTTACATTTGCCTGTTCGCCTCTCCAATTGGATTTGGCGGAATCCGCACCGTGGATACAGGGTGATGTTCAGGTGGCGGGATTGGTGACCAATACTGGCAATGGTTTGCAGGTAAATGGAACGATTTCAATCCCGGCTGCATTTGCGTGTACTGCGTGTTTAGAAGCGGTTGCGTTGACTCTGGAGAGTGTTTTCTCGGAAATATTCCAAGAAGGCGTCGAACCGGAGGAAGCAGACGCGGACTGGTTGTTCTATCAAGGAGATGACATCGATATCAGCGAAATGATTCGCGAACATATTATCTTGTCAGAACCATTGAAGCCTATCTGCCGGGACGATTGTCGAGGACTTTGTTCTCGCTGCGGCATCAATTTGAACCATGGAACTTGCTCTTGTGAGCAAAAAACTGTGGATCCTCGACTTGCCGGATTGCAAAAGTTGTTAAAGTAAGGCTGTTGAAAAAGATAGCCATGGAACTGAACTCGATTAAGGAGGTGTAAATAAATGGCAGTACCAAAGCGTAAGATGTCCAAGTCGCGTCGTGACAAACGTCGTGCTAACTGGAAACTGACTGCTCCCGGTCTGGTGGCCTGCCCGCAGTGCCACGAGCTGAAAATGCCTCATCGTGTATGTCCTGAGTGTGGTCATTACAATGGGCAAAGCGTTGTTGCAGCAGAATAGCTATGGGATGTTCAATGAGCAAGGAAGACCAACCGGTCCGTCCTTGCTCATTGTTTTTTGCTTGCATTTCAAATAGCAACTGGTTATAATAGTTACTACTAAGAATATGACAGGCGTTGAGTGAAAAAATGGCACGTGTGCATAAAAAAGTTCGGCATGAAATGCTGCTGGAAAAACTGAAGAGCAATCCGTTTTTAACGGATGAAGAATTGGCAGGGCAATTAAAGGTCAGTGTGCAAACAATTCGCCTAGACCGTCTGGAACTTGGAATTCGCGAGTTGCGTGAACGGACGAAGCAAATGGCGGAATCTGCACGGCATACGCCAAAGACGATTGCCAGCGAAGATATTGTCGGGGAGCTCATTGATCTGGAGCTGGGCCGTCACGGCATTTCAGTAATGACCGTGACCGAAGCGATGGTCTTTGGCCGCACCCAGATTGCGCGCGGGCATCACGTCTTTTCCCAAGCGAATTCATTAGCATTGGCAGTGATTGATGCGCCGGGCGCGTTGACCGGCGTAGCGAATATAAAATATAAAGTGCCTATTCATGCGGGGGAACGTTTGATTGCCAAGGCGGAAGTGATACGCCGCCGCGGCAATAAACATTTTGTCTGGGTAAAGACCCGCAATGATAAGCAGGAAGTATTCCGGGCCAAGTTTATCATGGTGACCATGGAATACGGGGAGAATAAGATATGAAGATAGCCGTTGATGCCATGGGGGGCGATCATGCTCCACATGAAATTGTCCTGGGTGCAGCTCAGGCGGTGAAACAGTATGGCTGTGATGTTGTCCTGGTGGGCGATGAAGTTGTTTTGCAGCGAATCCTTGATAAAGAAGTGCCTAAGTGGCGTCAAAGTGGGATTACACTTCGACATGCCAGTGAAAATATTGAAATGCATGAACATCCTGGCGCTGCAGTGCGCAAAAAGAAAGATGCTTCGATCGTCGTTGCCACTCGATTGGTGCGCGAGGGTGAATGCGACGCCGTTATTTCGGCGGGAAGTACGGGTGCGGCTGTTGCTGCGGCACTGTTTGGCCTGGGGCGTATCCCGGGCATTGACCGTCCGACGATTGCCACGCCGATCCCTAATTTGACGGGGACGACGATTGTGCTCGACTCCGGTGCGAATGTGGATAGTAAACCTAGCCAACTCGTCCAGAGCGCAGTCATGGGAGCTATGTACGCACAATATGTGCTTGGTGTCGAAAATCCGCGTGTCGGACTCTTGAACATCGGCGAAGAGGAAACAAAAGGAAATGAGCAAGCACTAGCCACATATCCGCTTTTAAAACAATTGAAAATGGTTAATTTCATTGGCAACGTGGAAGGGCGTGACGTGCCGCGAGGTACGGTGGATGTTGTTGTTTGCGATGGCTTTGTTGGTAATGTGGTTCTTAAATTGGGCGAGGGGTTGGCTAAAGTCATCTTGAACTTGGTGAAAGAATCAATTAAAAATAGCAATATACTTGTTAAGCTGGCCTCACTTTTAGTTCTGCCGGCACTACGGCCGTTAAAGAAAAAACTTGATTATGCTGAATACGGCGGTGCGCCGTTATTAGGGGTAAATGGTGGTTTTATTATTTGTCACGGCAGTTCGAAGGCGAAGGCGATTCGCAATGCGATTCGTGTGGCAAAAGAATTTAACGAACAAAAAGTGGTAGAGCATATCAAAGAGAATATTGCCAAGGAAGGGGCAACAATGCATGAATGAAGTGAAGAAACGTTCGGTCGGAATCATTGGCATTGGTAGTCATGTGCCTGAAAAGGTATTGACAAATAAGGACTTAGAGGCGATAGTAGAAACGTCTGATGAGTGGATTGTAGATCGGACCGGCATCCGCGAAAGACGGATTGCCGATCAAGAAACGGCTACGTCTGACTTGGCGTATCAGGCTGCGCTCAAGGCGTTGGCGGATGCAAAAGTGTCTGCGGACGAAATCGACTTGGTCATTGTTGCAACGGCCACTCCGGATATGTTTTTCCCGTCTACGGCCTGTTTGGTGCAAAACCGCATTGGTGCGACAAAAGCAGCGGCATTCGATCTGGCTGCAGGCTGTTCCGGTTTTGCGTATGGACTCGTGGTTGGTACACAGTTCGTTCAAAATGGAACTTATAAAAAAGTATTGGTGATTGGCGCTGAGACGCTATCAAAGATTCTTGATTGGACCGATCGCAATACTTGCGTGCTCTTTGGCGACGGCGCCGGTGCGGTAGTACTGGGCGAAGTGGAAGAAGGGTATGGCATCTTAGGTGTGGAGTTAGGTGCGGATGGTTCGGGCGGCGATCTTTTGAAAATGCCGGCGGGCGGTTCCCGTATGCCAGCATCGGCGCAAACGGTAGCCGATCGACTTCATTATGTCCATATGAGCGGCAATGATGTATTTAAGTTTGCCGTGAAAGTGATGGGCGAAGCGGCGGCAAAAGCGCTTGAGCATGCTGGATTGTCCTCGGAAGATGTTGATTGTCTGATTCCGCATCAGGCAAACATCCGAATTATCCAATCGGCGGCTAAACGTTTGAAGATGCCGATGGATAAAGTGATGGTGAATGTCGATAAATATGGCAATACTTCTTCCGCATCGATACCGATAGCGTTGAATGAAGCGGTAAAAAGCGGTAAGGTTAAGAAGAATGATGTGGTAGTAGTAGTAGGTTTCGGTGCAGGCCTTACCTGGGCGTCTTGCGTGCTGAAATGGTGTGGGGAGGATTTGTAGATTGTTTAACAATAAAATTTGTCAATTGCTCAATATTCAATATCCCATTGTACAAGGTGGTATGGCATGGGTAGCGACCGCAGAACTCGCGGCGGCGGTATCCAACGCAGGTGGTCTTGGCGTAATTGGCGCCGGACATATGCCGCCGGATGCATTGCAGGCGGAAATTCGCAAGGTGAAAGCTTTGACTAATAAGGTTTATGGCGTCAACGTCATGTTGATGTCACCGTTTGTCAAAGAAGTTATGCAGGTTGTCATTGAAGAAAAAGTTCCTGTTGTTACAACTGGGGCTGGTAATCCTGGCGAGTATATTCCGGCATTGAAGGCTATCGGCAGCAAGGTGATCCCGGTTGTAGCATCGGTTGCACTGGCTAAACGGCTGGAACGTACAGGCGTTGATGCGCTGATTGCAGAAGGCATGGAAAGCGGCGGTCACGTCGGTGAAATCACGACGATGGCATTGGTGCCGCAAATCGTTGATGCGGTGAAGATTCCGGTCATCGCAGCAGGCGGCATTGCTGACTCTCGCGGCATTATTGCAGCATTTGCGCTTGGCGCGCAAGCGGTACAGATCGGTACTCGCTTTGTCGCGACCAAAGAATGCATTGCGCATGAAAATTATAAACAGGCAATTTTGAAAGCGAAAGACCGCTCCACTGTTGTCACTGGCGTATCGACAGGACATCCGGTGCGCGTCATTTCTAACAAGTTGACCAGAGAATATCTCGAGCGTGAAAAAAATGGCGCTACCCCGGAGGAACTCGAAGAAATGGGAGCCGGAAAATTGCGTGCTGCGGCGCGTGAAGGTGACGTTGAGCGCGGTTCGGTTATGATTGGTCAGATTGCCGGCATGATCGATTGTGTTTCATCAGTAGAAGAAGTAATTCAGGAAATGGTAAAGGGAATTCCTGCCGTGCTGTCTGCGATTGAACAGACATGCAAGGAGCAATAAGGGGGATAAGAGCCATGCAAAAAATAGCATTTGTCTTTCCGGGACAAGGATCCCAAGTAGTCGGTATGGGCAAAGATTTATATGAGGCTTTTCCGGTTGCCAGACGGGTATTTGAAGAAGCGGATGCGGCGCTTGGTTTTTCGATTACGGAGTTGTGTTTTCAAGGGCCAGAAGAAGAGCTGCGCAAAACGTATAATACGCAGCCGGCTATTCTCACGGTGAGCATGGCTTGCTATGCGGTCTTACGAGAAAAAGGGATTGTGCCGCAAATTGTGGCCGGACATAGTCTGGGCGAATATTCGGCGTTGGTGGCAGCTGGCGTACTCGAATTTGCTGATGCAGTAAGACTGGTGCGCAAACGCGGGCAGTTCATGCAAGAAGCTGTTCCGCTTGGTCAAGGCAGCATGGCTGCCATATTGGGGATGGATCGCGACAAAATAGTCAGCATCTGTCAACAAATCGAAGCGGAGGGGCATGGCGTAGTTCAGGCCGTCAACTTCAACTGCCCGGGTCAGGTCGTCATTGCCGGTGAAAAGGCAGCTGTAGAAAAGGCAGCAGAAAATCTAAAGGCGGCTGGGGCTAAACGTGCCGTTATGTTGCCGGTCAGTGCGCCGTTTCACAGCAGTTTGATGCAACCGGCAGCTGAGCGACTGTCGACGGAACTCGATGCGATTACAGTGTCCGATGCTGAAATTCCGGTTATTGCCAACATTCATGGTAAAATCGTGGAAAAAGGCGCAGAAATCAAAGCATCTTTGGTGAAACAGGCGGATAGCCCCGTGCTTTGGGAAGATTGCGTAGCTGGCATGACGTCCTTTGGCGCAAATCTCTTCATTGAAGTTGGTCCGGGTAAAGTCTTGTCCGGTTTTACAAAAAAAATCGACAAAGAAGTAGAAAATCTTAATGTTGAAGATCTCGCTTCGCTAGAAAAAACCCTTGATTATTTCAAGGAGGTTCGCTAAAATGCTTTTAGACGGAAAAGTGGCCCTTGTAACTGGCGGTTCGCGCGGCATCGGTAGGGCGGTTGCGCTTGAATTGGCTGGTGCCGGAGCTAAAGTTGTTATCAACTATGCAGGCAATGCGGCAGCGGCGCAAGAAGTTGTGAACGCGATTGAAAGTAACGGCGGAGCGGCAATTGCCGTGCAGGCTGATGTGGCAAATGGCGAAGCGGTAGAGGTTTTAGTAAAACAGGCAATGGATACTTTTGGTCGGATTGACATCCTAGTGAATAATGCGGGCATTACGCGCGATGGTTTGTTGATGCGAATGAAAGAAGACGACTGGGATGCGGTTATGGATACGAATTTAAAAGGCGTCTTCCACTGCACGAAGGCTGTTTCACGCATCATGATGAAGCAACGCTATGGCCGAATTATCAATATGACATCCGTCGTCGGGATCATGGGCAATGCCGGGCAGGCTAATTATGCGGCTGCCAAGGCTGGCGTCATTGGCTTCACGAAATCCATGGCAAAGGAACTGGCTTCGCGCAGTATCACCGTGAATGCGATTGCTCCTGGTTATATCGCTACCGACATGACGGCGGTCTTGTCTGAGCAGATCCGTACCGAAATGGCGGAGAAAATTCCTGCCGGACGCCTGGGGGCGCCGGAAGATATAGCTGCGGCGGCGCTCTTTCTTGCGTCGGACTCTGCTGCTTACATCACTGGTCAAACATTGAATGTCGATGGCGGCATGGTAATGTAATGAATAAGAAAAGAGCCTTTGGAAGGAGGTGAAACTTGTGACAACGTTCGAAAAAGTAAAACAAATCGCTGTAGAGCAACTTGGCGTTGAAGAAGCTGATGTAAACATGGATTCGACTTTCATCGATGATCTGGGTGCTGATTCTCTGGATATCGTTGAGCTGATCATGGCTTTTGAAGAAGAATTCGGCATTGAGATTCCTGATGAAATTGCCGAAAAAATCAAAGCTGTAAAAGATGCTGTTGAATACATCGAAAAAGAAAAGCAAGCCTAATCAATCGGTGCTATGAACAGAAGAAGTCCCGTGAACTTAGTTTCGCGGGACTTTCTTAAAGGCAAAGCAGTGTGAATGGAGGAATATGGCCTTGAATCTTCCGGAACTTAAAATAGGAAAACTGATTGCAAAAATTCCTGTTGTCCAGGGCGGCATGGCGATTCGTATATCGACGTCCCGACTGGCAGCGGCTGTCGCCGAGGAAGGCGGTATTGGCCTGATTGCCGCATCGGGCATGAGTTTTGATGAATTGCGGAAAGAAATACGTATGGCTCGTTCAATGACAAAAGGTATCATAGGTATTAATGCAATGGTTGCGGCCCGCGAATTTGCCGGCCTGGTTAAAACCGCCATTGAAGAAGGTATTGATCTTGTTGTAGCGGGAGCTGGATTCTCCCGGGATATGTTTGCATTGGGTAAAGAATCGGGTACGCCAATCGTTCCCATTGTCTCTTCAGTAAAACTGGCGCGCATTTCGCAAACCTTGGGTGCGTCGGCGGTTATTGTCGAGGGCAAGGAAGCAGGCGGCCATTTAGGCACGGACCAGTCGATGAAAATCCTGGTTCCGGATATAAAGAAAGCGGTGGACATACCGGTGATTGCAGCCGGTGGCGTCATGACCGGTCAAGATATAGTAGACGCTTTCAGCTTAGGTGCCGACGGTGTGCAGATGGGTACACGGTTTGCGGCGAGCGAGGAGTCTAATGCAGCGCCTGCGTTGAAAGAATTCTATCTGAAAGCTGGGCTTGAAGATGTGGTTCTGATACATAGTCCGGTAGGTTTGCCGGGACGTGCGCTGACAAACCCCTTTGCTGAGAAAATTCTGGATGGTACTGTTCCGCAGCCCGATTCCTGCGATGCGTGTTTGAAGCATTGCGAAAAGACGTTCTGCATTATCAAGGCGTTGATTCGCGCACAACAAGGTGATGTAGAATCGGGACTGGTCTTTACCGGTGAGTACATCCATAAAATAAAAGAAATTCTTTCCGTAAAGGAAATCTTCCAGCAATTGATGACAGAGGTTGCTGCGGTAAAATAAGTTCGTGAGGTGATCCCAGTGAATAAACGCGTTGTTGTAACCGGCTTAGGCGCGGTGACTCCGATTGGTATCGGTAAAGATGCATATTGGCAGGCCTTACTTGCCGGAAAATCGGGGATTGGTCCGATTACCCGCTTTGATGCTACTGATTTTAGCACTCAAATTGCCGGTGAAGTAAAAGATTTTGACCCATCATTGTATATTGATAAAAAAGAAGCAAAACGGATGGACCGTTTTACGCAATTTGCCGTGGCTGCCAGTAAGATGGCGCTTGAAGATTGCGGCATCGAGTTGGAGCAGGAAGATCGTACCCGAATCGGTACGATGATCGGCGCAGGCATTGGCGGTATGGATACTTTAAACGATCAGTTTCGGACTTTGTTTGAAAAAGGGCCGGGGCGTGTTAGTCCTTTCTTCGTACCGATGATGATTGGCAATATGGCAGCTGGGCAAACCTCGATTTCTTTCGGGCTGCAAGGGCCTTGTAGTTGCGTGGTCACAGCCTGCGCCAGCGGTACCAATGCAATTGGCGACGCGTTTAAGATTATTGAACGCGGTGATGCCGATGTTATGTTGGCAGGCGGTACGGAAGCGGCTATTTCGCCGATTGCGATGGCTGGTTTTTGTTCGATGAAAGCGATGTCCACTCGCAATGATGATCCCTTAAAAGCTTCCCGTCCGTTTGACAAAGACCGTGATGGTTTTGTCATGGGCGAAGGCGCCGGCATCCTTGTACTGGAATCCTTGGAGCATGCAATGGCGCGCGGCGCAAAAATATATGCTGAAATCAGCGGTTACGGCACGAATGCAGATGCGTATCACATTACGGCTGTTGCACCGGGCGGCGTTCAAGCGGCTCGCTGTATGGAACAGGCGATACGCGATGCGGGCATTGAACCAAGTGATGTTGACTACATCAATGCACATGGTACGTCGACTGGCCTGAATGACAAAAACGAAACGATGGCAATCAAAGCTTTGTTTGGCGAACACGCCGCTAAGTTGGCGGTCAGCTCAACCAAGTCGATGACCGGACACCTGCTGGGAGCAGCCGGCGGTATTGAAGCAATCGCTTCTATCCTAGCCATTACCGAGAGCATGGTTCCGCCGACCATTAACTATGAGACTCCGGATGAAGAGATGGATTTAGACTATGTGCCAAATACGGCCCGTCAAAGGGAAGTTAATGTCGCGATATCCAACTCGTTTGGATTCGGCGGCCATAATGCCACCGTCCTGTTCCGGAAGTATCAAGGCTAATAAGATGGCTGGAGTATGTCTGGTTAGGCAGCAACAATTGATTCAATGGGGACAAGACGCCGGTCTGCAGTTTGCAGACTGGCGGTTGTTGCATCAAGCGCTTACGCACAGTTCATATGCCAACGAGTGCCGTCAAGGACAGGGCGATCATAATGAACGACTGGAGTTCCTTGGCGATGCAGTTTTGGATTTGATTATCAGTGAACGTCTTTTTTCCATATTGAAGCAGTTGCCAGAGGGGGAGCTTACGAAGGCGCGCGCTTTCATTGTATGCGAAACGACGCTGGCTAAAGCGGCGGTCAAAATAAAACTAGGCTCTGTGCTGTATCTAGGACGTGGAGAAGAAGTCACTGGCGGCCGGCAACGCGCCTCCATTTTGGCAGATGCGTTTGAAGCCGTCATCGGTGCGTTGTATCTTGACGGCGGAATTGAAGCGGCGCGCAGTTTTGTCCTTTGCCATCTGGATTCTTTTTTGTGCCAGGTTAAGGATGGACGCTACGGCAAGGATTACAAGACCTTGTTGCAGGAAACCGTGCAGCGGCAAGGCGAAGTAAGCATTCATTATGAAATCGTTACGGCCTCGGGCCCGGATCATAATAAAAGTTTTGAAGCGGCGGTTCAAATAAACGGCAATCAATTGGGTTGCGGCAATGGAAAAAGCAAGAAAGAGGCGGAACAGCAGGCTGCGCGTCAAGCGCTAATGCAACTCGATGTCTTGCGGGCCGAATAGGAAGACAGGCGAAGAGCGCCTGTCTTTTACTATATAGAAAGGAGAACGGAGTACATGAGTCCATTTATCATTCCTCTCTTCATTCCACATCAGGGCTGTCCGCATACCTGCAGTTTTTGCAATCAGAGAACACTGACGGGAATAACGTGCCCGATGAGTGTGGCGGAAGGGGAACGGATTATCGATGAGCAGCTGAGCTGGAAACGAAAAACGGTCGAGCAAGCGGTAGAAATTGCTTTTTATGGCGGCAGTTTTACGGGACTTCCGGGTGAGCAGCAGGAAAAATTTCTCGCACTGGCGGCGCGCTATGTTACCACAGGAAAAGTGCAAGGAGTTCGATTATCGACAAGGCCGGATTATTTGAATGATGCTGTGATTGAGCGACTTAGGCGTTATGGCGTAAACACGGTCGAAATCGGAGTGCAAAGCTTGGATGCTACAGTGTTGCAATTAGCACAGCGCGGTCATGCTGCAGAGGCGGCGCAGGAAGCGAGACTGCGTTTGCGCGCGAGCTCTATTCGTTGCGGTTTTCAATTGTTGTTGGGCTTGCCGGGAGAAGATTGGAAAAGCTGGCTTAAGACGGTTCAGGAAACATGCCGAATCAGGCCGGATTTTATCCGTATCTATCCGACTATTGTTCTTGCAGGAACGGAACTCGAAAAGCTTTATAGTAAAGGAGAGTACCGCCCCTTGCTGCTGCATGAGGCCGTAGAGAGGGCTGCTTATGCGAAAGCAATCTTTCAGCGTGAGGGAATTCCTGTCATTCGCATCGGCTTACAAGACAGCAGTGAGTTGCGTCAAGTAGGACGAATCGTTGCTGGGCCGTTTCATGCGGCGTTTGGTGAAATGGTAGAAAGTCATTTGTTTCAGCAGGTGCTTAGTGATTTATGTGGTCAACATGAACGACAGTTTGGTTTGATTCGTTGTTTGGAGTTAGGTCACCATGCGAAAGATGTTTCGCAAATTAGAGGCAATAAAAATAATAATATCCAATGTTTGCAAAAGAGATATAATATTGGTAAAATAATTATGTACGAAACGAAAACCCCCAAAGGTCAGCTATTGGCGAAAATTGACGATTGGCGTTATGTAATAAATAAAAAAAATATTAAATAACTTTATATGTAAAAGAAGGAATTATCAGGAAGAAGGCAGAATACTTATGACAAGTACCACGCAGCCCTTAAACGATAAAAGGAGGTTTTCTAAGTGGATGTTCTCAAAGTATCTGCACAATCCAATCCGAAATCTGTAGCAGGGGCGTTAGCAGCGGTTTTACGGGAACAAGGAACTGCAGAGGTTCAAGCAGTCGGGGCCGGTGCAGTCAATCAGGCGATCAAAGCTGTGGCCATTGCACGAGGTTTTGTCGCACCGAATGGCATTGACTTGATTTCCATTCCGGCCTTTGCTGAAATTGCCATTGATGGCGAGGAACGCACTGCAATTCGTTTTATTGTTGAGCCGAGGTAGTCAAACGGAATTATGCATAAAGAAGAACCTGTTTGCGAGGCAGACAGGTTTTTTTACTTTAGTATAGTTGTCGAAAAAAAACACCCATGGTACAATTTGAATGGCTATCATGAAAGAACGGTGTGGTGATGAATTTGCTGCTGCGGAAATTAGAAGCTTACGGCTTCAAATCCTTTGCAGATAAGACGGAAATTGAATTCGGCAAGGGGATTACCGCCATTGTTGGTCCTAATGGCAGTGGTAAAAGCAATATTTCCGATGCGATCCGTTGGGTATTGGGCGAACAAAGCGTTCGTACTTTGCGGGGCACTAAGATGGAAGATGTCATTTTTGCCGGCAGCTCTGGGCGCCGGCCGCTTGGCGTTGCTGAGGTATCGCTGATATTTGACAATACCGATGGTTCGTTGGCAATTGATTATAATGAAGTCATTATTACGCGACGAGTATTTCGTTCGGGCGAGAGTGAGTATTACATCAATAAGAGTGCCTGCCGTTTGAAGGATATTCATGAACTGCTGGCCGATACGGGCCTCGGCCGTGACGCGATGACCGTCATCGGCCAAAATAAGGTTGATGAAGTTTTAAATAGCAAACCGGAAGATCGGCGCAACTTTTTAGAAGAAGCAGCGGGCATCACTAAATATAAGAATCGGAAAAAAGATGCGTTGCGCCGCTTGGATGATGCAAATCAAAACTTGACGCGTGTGAGCGATATTATTAACGAACTTGACGGACAACTCGGACCGTTGGAAGAAAGTTCACGCCGGACGCGTCAGTACAATGAATTGTATGGTGAATTAAAAGCATGCCAGGTCACTGTGCTCTTGCATCGTTTAGAAAAGGCGGCCAAGATGGTGGAAAGCGCTACGCTGCAACAGACGCAGCTGGCGGAAGATGACATTGCTTTTTCTACGGCTTTATTGCAAAAGGAAAATCAGCGTGACGTTATGGTTGGTGCACTAAGTGAAAATGAACGGGCGACGACCGCTCTGTCCGAGGCGATCAGTCAGGCTGATACGGAACTGGAGCGTTTGCAGGGCAAAGTAGCGGTGCTTCAGGAACGGATCAATCATGGTTCAAAGACTGAAGAACGTCTGAGTAACGAAGCGAGCGGACTGAAGCGTCAGCAAAGCGAATTGGAGAAGAAACGTCAGGACGCGCAAAGCGTCATCCGCGAAAAACGCTTGCAATTGGAATCGATGCGTTTTCAGGCTGCGGATCGCCAACAACGTTGTGATGCGCTTAGCTCAGAGAGTCAAGAATTGGAACATCGTCTGGAAAACGACAAGAATAAGACGCTCGATTATCTGCAAGAATTGGTCGGTGAAAAGAACCGCCATGCTAACTTGGAAAAAGAAATCTTTCGTCTGGCGCAAAGACAACAGGAACTCGGGCAGGAAGAAAATTCGATAAAAGAACAGCAACGAGTCGAAACAGAGCAGCTTGGCCAACTGGAACGGCAACAGACTGAGATGCAGAGACAGGCGGAAAGTTTAATCGAACGGCAGCAAGATATTGCGTCGCGTCGCGGTCAATTGACGGAACAGGAATTTGTCTTGCGCCAGGATGAAAAAAAATGTGCCGGACGTTTGCAGGAGCGCATTTCCAAACAGCGCGTGCTTGTCAGCATGGAACAGGAATATGAAGGGTTCTCGCGTGGAATTCGTGGCGTGCTTAAAAGCAATGCAGCTTGGCGCAGTGGTATTTGCGGCGCAGTTGCACAATTGCTGGATGTGCCGGAGCGGTATCTGACGGCGATGGAAATCGCGATGGGCGGCGCTTTGCAGAATCTTGTCGTCGAAAGTGATGAAATCGCGAAAGGCGCGATTCGTTTTTTAAAAGAACAGAATTTGGGGCGCGCCACATTTCTGCCGCTGAACACTATTCGTCCGTTGAAGCCGAAGGAGAACGAGATCCAGGCGGCAAAGCGCTCAGGATCATTGGGGCTGGCTGCCCAACTCGTGAAGTGCGATGATAAGTATCGCAGCGTTGTTGAATTTTTGCTTGGCCGGACAATTGTTGCAGAGACGATTAACGATGCTCTTAGAATTGCAAAGGAATTCGGCTTTTCACTACGCATTGTAACGCTCGATGGCGAGCTGGTTCAGCCTGGCGGCGCGTTGTCAGGCGGTAGTCTTGGACGCAAAGACGCGGGGCTGTTAAGCCGGGGGCCGGAAATAAAGCGATTGGATGCTGAAATCCAGCAGGAAAAAGAACAGCTTGACGCCATTCAAACGCAGTTAACGAAGCTGGCGACTGCCAGTGAAGCTCTGGCGCTGGAAAGCGAAAGCTGCCGTCAGGAAAAACAAGGCCTTGACGTAAAGCTAGCGGAAATCACGGTTCATCAAAGCAAGCTGACAGGAGAATTACGCCGCATCGAACAGGCTCTAACTAATGTTGCCAACGATGTGGCCGGATTTATTACGGAACGGGAACGTCTGACGGAAAATCGCCAGAATGCTGCGCTGCGAATCAAAGAACTGGAACAACGCGACTCGCAACACCAGCAGGCGATGGAGGATTGGAAAAGTTCACTCAGCAAACTGCAAAGCAAACGCGAGCAGGTGCAAAACGAGTTGACGGAGCATAAAGTTCGCATCGGCGCAGGCGAACAGGAATTGACCTCATTGCAGCTTGGTTTGCAGCAATTGCAGGCGCAGCAGGATGCTTTGCAGGAACGTTACTTGGCGCTCGGAAGCGAGCGTGATGCGCAGCGTGATGAAACTGCGGCGGCACAAGCTGCGTTGCGTAGTGCTGCGACCGAGATTGAAGAAGGCAAGTTGCAGCGTCAGGAAAAAGAAGAAGAGCGCCGTAAGATCCAAGGCGAACGCTTGGAACTCTTGGCGCAGAGTCAACAGCTGGAAAAAGAATTGAAGGACACGCGGCGTCGGCAGCAGGATATTCAAAATCGGCTGCATGAATGCCAGTTAATTCATACGAAATACGGCTACGAAATTAATGTCTGCCATGAACAGCTGGAGCAGCAGTTTGGTCTGACGGAGGAAACGGCTCGGCCGTTGGTGCGTGAGGAAGACAGCAAAGTGCTGTTGGCGCGCAGTCACCAGTTGGAAAGCGAAATTGCGCAACTTGGTCCGATTAATCCGGCGGCGATTGATGAATATGCCAGAGTGCGGGAGCGCTATGAATTCCTTAGCCAACAGAGTCAGGACTTGCTGACGGCGCAGGAATATCTGCTTGGCGTTATTAGAGAAATTGACGGGACGATGGCGACGCGATTTGCCAAGGCGTTTGAAGAAATCAATCGTCACTTTGGCGAAATCTTTGCACAGCTGTTCGGCGGCGGTCAGGCGGCGCTCAAGATGGTGGAACCCGGTAATGTCCTGGAGACCGGCGTTGAAATTATTGTGCAGCCGCCGGGTAAAAAACTGCAGAACTTAGTGTTGCTGTCAGGCGGTGAACGGGCTTTGACCGTTATCGCGCTTTTGTTTGCGTTGCTTACGCATCGTCCGGCGCCGTTTGTTGTGGTCGATGAAATCGATGCAGCACTTGACGAGGCCAATGTCGATCGATTGAGCGGTTTTTTGCGAAACTACGGCAGCGATACGCAATTCATCGTGGTTACGCATCGTAAAGGCACGATGGAAGCTGCGGATATTATTCACGGAATTACAATTGAGGAGTCGGGCGTCTCTCGCCTGGTTTCAGTAAAACTGATGGATAAGGCTGCTGTTTGATAATGAATATGGAGGAACACAAATGGGATTTTTTGATCGCTTAAAAAGTGGACTGGAAAAAACACGGAAAAGTTTTACGGAAAAAATTGAGCAGTTAGTCGTCGGTTATGCGACGATTGACGATGAATTTCTTGACGATGTCGAAGCGGTATTGTTATCGGCTGATGTTGGCGTTAAGACGACCGTGACTCTGATGACGGAAATTCGCAAGGGGATCAAGGCAAAGGAAATCAATACGCCGGAAGATTTACAGCCCTTTTTACAGGCGAAGATCAGTGCCATGCTGGAAACGGGAAGCAATATGCTCAATGTCGCGGCCGAAGGTCCGACAGTCATTATTGTTGTTGGCGTCAACGGCGTAGGCAAGACGACGACGATCGGTAAACTGGGACAGTATTACAGCGAAGCTGGACAAAAGGTTATGCTTGCAGCCGGGGACACTTTTCGCGCGGCAGCGATTGATCAATTGGAAATATGGGCCGAGCGAACCGGAGCAGAGCTGATTAAGCACAGCGAAGGAGCGGATCCGGCTGCCGTCGCATTTGATGCAGTCCAGTCGGCTAAGGCGCGCGGCGTTGATATACTTATCATTGATACCGCTGGTCGCTTGCATACCAAATCGAACCTGATGGAAGAATTGAAAAAGATCAATCGCGTAATCGGGCGTGAAATTCCGTCTGCGCCGCATGAGACATTATTGGTGCTCGATGCGACGACCGGGCAGAATGCGGTCAATCAGGCGAAGATTTTTGGCGAAGCGGTGCAGCTGAGCGGAGTTGTTCTGACAAAACTCGATGGGACAGCCAAAGGCGGCGTTGTTGTGGCAATCAAGAATGAATTAAATGTGCCGGTCAAATGGATCGGTGTCGGCGAAGCGGCCGCTGATCTACGGCCGTTTGATCCAAAAGAGTTTTCTCGAGCTTTGTTTGGTGACAAGTAAAAATGCTTGACAAGGTTTAACGGGCGGGCTATAATAGCTAACGGTAAAGGTTTTCTCCTTGTCAGGAGGATCGAAGATGTTGGAAAGAATATTGTGGCTGGGAAAACTGGTCGATGCCTATGGATCGTTATTGACGGAGCGTCAGCAACTTTGCCTGGAACTTCATTATGATCAGGATTTGTCGTTAGGTGAGATTGCCGAGCAGTTGAATGTCTCGCGCCAAGCGGTGCATGATATGCTGAAACGTTCCGAACTGCAATTGCAGGAATATGAAGATAAACTTGGTCTTGTGAATCGGCAGCAGCGCCAGTTGGCACTGTTGCAACAAACGGCTTCACTGCTGGCGGATCTTCCCGAAGCGCTGAAGACGGATGGACGGATCATAGAAGCGGCCAAGCGGATACAAAAATTGCTAGAATTACCGGATGAGGTGTAGTCATGGTTTTTGAAGGCTTAGCCGATAAACTGCAACAGACGTTTAAAAAGCTGCGTGGACGCGGCAAATTAACAGAACAAGACGTAACCGAAGCATTACGCGAGGTCCGGATGGCTTTGCTTGAAGCTGACGTTAACTTTAAAGTGGTCAAGGACTTCGTTGCCAAAGTCAAGGAACGTGCAATTGGGCAAGAAGTGCTGAGCAGTTTGACCCCGGCACAGTTTGTGATCAAGATCGTCAACGATGAACTGACCGCGCTGATGGGCGGGACGCAAAGCCGTCTGACGATTTCTTCGCGGCCGCCGACGGTCGTGATGCTGGTTGGTTTGCAAGGCGCCGGCAAGACGACGACAGCCGGAAAACTGGCTTATCAACTCAAGAAACAAAGCAAACGTCCGCTCTTGGTCGCAGCCGATGTGTACCGTCCGGCCGCTATCAAGCAGCTTCAGGTTCTTGGCGAGCAACTGGATTTGCCTGTTTTTACGCTGGAGAACAACCTGAATCCGGTTGAGATTGCCGAGCAGGCGATGGAATATGCGCAGACCCATGCGAGAGACGTCGTGATTATTGACACCGCCGGTCGCCTGCATATCAATGAAGAATTGATGGGTGAACTGAAACGGGTAAAAGCGACTGTGAAGCCGCATGAGATCTTACTGGTCGTCGATGCGATGACAGGACAGGATGCGGTGAACGTCGCGGAGTCATTCAATGCCGACCTTGGATTGGATGGCGTCATTCTTACAAAACTTGACGGTGATGCAAGAGGCGGCGCCGCTTTATCCATTAAAGCGGTTACCGGGTGTCCGATAAAATATGTTGGTATGGGTGAAAAATTGGAGGCGCTTGAGCCGTTTCATCCCGACCGAATGGCATCGCGTATTCTCGGAATGGGCGATGTGCTCAGCTTGATTGAAAAAGCGGAGAGCGCGTTTGATCTCGAGCAGGCGAAAGCAATGGAGCGCAAGATGCGCAAGGACGACTTCAATCTCGATGACTTTTTGGAACAGATGCAGCAGGTCAAGAAATTGGGCCCGCTTGAGGATCTTCTCGGCATGTTGCCTGGTATGGGCAACCTAAAGCAGATGAAGGATGTCAAGATCGACGAGAAAGAAGTGGCCCGAGTCGAAGCGATCATACGTTCGATGACGCGTAAGGAAAGACTTAACCCTAGCATCATTAATGGCAGTCGGCGTAAAAGGATTGCCATCGGTAGCGGTACGCGCATTCAGGAAGTGAATAAACTGCTCAAGCAGTTTGAAGAAGCGCGCAAGATGATGAAACGATTCAAAGATATGCAAAAGAGCGGTCGCAAGTTCCTTGGCGGAATGAAATTGCCGTTCATGCAATAGATTTTCAACGATATCCTTTAAAGGAGGTGAAAAATGTGGCTGTAAAAATCCGTTTGAAGCGCATGGGCGCTAAGAAAAGTCCTTTCTACCGTGTAGTTGTTGCTGATTCCCGTTTTCCTCGTGATGGTCGTTTCATCGAAAACATTGGCCATTACGACTCGACTGTGGAACCGGCTATCGTTAAGCTTGACGAAGAAAAGGCCATCAGCTGGATGCAGAAAGGTGCTCAACCCACCGATACTGTACGAGCACTGTTCAGTAAGGCTGGCATCATGACAAAATGGGACGAGATGAAGCGTTCTAAGTAATCAAGAGGGGCGTAATCAACATGAAAGAACTCGTGGGAATTATCGCCAAATCGCTAGTCAAAAACCCTGATCAGGTCAGTGTTACCGAGTTGAATGATGAGAACATCTCTGTATACGAACTGCGTGTAGCGCCGGATGACATGGGTAAGGTCATTGGAAAGCAGGGGCGTATTGCCAAGGCGATCCGTACCGTCGTGAAGGCTGGGGCTACGAAGAAGCGCAAAAAAGTGACAGTCGAGATTCTCTAAGCGACTTTGTAAATGAATATCTAAGACGCAAAAGGTTCATCGGCATTGCTGGTGAACCTTTTGCAGCACACGGCGAAAGGTGGAAGAACAATGGATAGCATTACATTAAAATGTCCGGTGACGATTAAGGCGCGCGTGACGGAAGAATTGAAAAAGACGATGGCGGCTGAAATCCAAGACGGGCTGAAAAAAGCGGATATGGAGTTGCAGCAAATCGAATTCCATGCGAAGCGTGTTTTGTCGGAACAGGCGAAAATGGATGCGCAGGGCTTAATTTCGTTGCGCCAGCAAATCGAGGGCGAAAAACAAAAACGTCTAGAATTCAAACAGCATATGACGGATAAACTTAAAGATACGGCTGAACTTGAAATCGGATCTGAAATCGTTCAAGGAACGCTCGAACAAATTGTGACGGTCAAGGTGGGCGATGATCTGCACAAATATATGGCTACGGAAATTCTCCTGGAAGACGGCAAGGTCGTAGCGCTGCGGTCTTAATGTGATGAAAAAAGAGCGAATCATCGTTGGACAAATCGGCGCACCGCATGGCGTAAAAGGAGAAGTCAGAGTCACGCCCCAGACCGACTTTCCTGAACGTTTCGAGCGTTTGAAAACCGTATATGTAGGAGAGGGATCCACTCTAACCATTTCGCGCGTTCGCTATCACAAACAATTTGTTATTCTTAAGTTTGACGGCCTGGATGATCGCGATCAGGTGGAACTCTTGAAGAATAAATTGATTTCCATTGATAAGAAAGATTTGATGCCGTTACCGGATGGCCGCTATTACATTTTTGATATTGTTGGATTGGAAGTGTATGATCTATCTGGAGCTCGCTTGGGTAAGATCAGTGAAGTCCTGCACACCGGCAGCAACGATGTTTATGTGGTTGAACGTGAGGCGGAGCAGCCTCTCTTAGTCCCAGCGCTAAAGCAAGTGGTTCATAAGATCGATCTGTCGGCAGGCAGGATGACGGTTGAACTGCAGGAAGAATGGGATTAGCGATGCGAGTTGATATCATCTCGCTATTTCCGGAAATGTTTGATGGGCCGTTTGGACACAGTATTATCAAGCGGGCGAAAGATGCCGAATTGTTGTCAATTGGCATCACGAACCCGCGTGACTTTGCCTTTGATAAACACAAAATCGTCGACGATTATCCGTTCGGCGGCGGCGCAGGCATGGTTATGAAACCGGAACCGTTATTTCGAGCGGTGGCTTATGTTACGGAACAGAAGTCTTTTTTGCGCCGGCGAATCGTTTTGCTGTGCCCCGGCGGCACAGCGTTGACGCAGGATAAGGTGAAGGAACTGGCTGCATATGAACAGCTAATCTTGCTTTGCGGCCATTATGAAGGCGTCGATGAACGTGTACGTACCCATCTGGTTGATGAAGTGGTATCGATTGGAGATTATGTGCTTACCGGAGGCGAATTACCGGCGATGGTGCTTACGGATGCTGTGGCGCGCATGCTGCCGGGCGTTCTGGGCTCGAGTAGCTCCGCGCCGCATGATTCTTTTTATGAAGGACTGCTCGAGCATCCGCAGTATACAAGGCCGCGCGAGTTTGAAGGCTTGGAAGTCCCGGAGGTGTTGGTGTCCGGCGATCATGCCAAGATTGATCGCTGGCGGCGCAAACAATCCTTGAAAAATACATTGGAGAGGCGACCGGATCTGTTGGCCGGCCGTGAACTCTCCAAGGAAGATGCCAAGCTGTTAACGGAAATCAAGGCGGAAAGGCAGGCCGATGTAAGTGGCAGCTAATGTATATGTGGGATTGGTTCATTATCCAATCTATAATAAACATGAACAGGTGGTCGCGACCGCGATTACTAATTTTGATATTCATGATATAGCACGGACAACGCGAACGTACGGCATTGCGACCTATTTCCTGATTCATCCGCATGAAGCGCAGGCACAGTTAGCGAACGAAATCATGGAACATTGGCAGCAGGGCGGCGGCGCGCAGTATAATCCGGATCGCCAGGAAGCATTCCGAGTGGTGGAGGTCGCGGCCAGCATTGAGTCGACGATTGCCGAAATTGAGAAGCGTGAGGGAAAACGTCCGCGTGTTGTTACGACTGATGCGCGAATCTTTCCCAATACCGTTTCCTATGCCAAGGTACGCGAACAGATCAGTCAAGGCGATGAGCCGGTACTGTTGCTCTTCGGAACTGGTTGGGGAATAGAGAAGGAAACGATGGCGGCCTTCGACAGCATCCTAGAGCCGATTTACGGACCATCGGATTATAATCATTTGCCGGTTCGAGCCGCTGTGGCGATTATTCTTGACCGTTTGCTCGGAGAGTCTTGGTGGACAAAGGCGTAAAACATAACTAATCCTTGTCAGCGCAGGACAGATGTGTTATAATTCAAAAGCATAAAACGGGCGGTCCGCTGCCATAAGGTAAGAACGTCTAGATTAAGGGGGATTTCATAATGAACATTATTCAAGCCTTAGAACAAGAACAGCTTCGCAAGGACATTCCTGATTTTCGTCCGGGAGACACCGTACGTGTACACGTAAAGGTTGTCGAGGGTACTCGTGAGCGTATCCAGGTATTCGAAGGTCTGGTCATCACCCGCAAGAGCGGCGGCGTACGTGAAAACTTCACCGTAAGACGTATCTCTTACAACGTCGGCGTTGAACGTACTTTCGCAGTACATTCCCCTCGCTTGGAAAAGATTGAAGTCATGCGTCGCGGTATCGTCCGCAGAGCAAAACTCTACTATCTGCGTAACCTCACCGGTAAAGCAGCTCGTATTAGAGAAAAACGCTAGGACATTAGGGACTGTTTTCAGTCCCTTTTCTTCATTTGGCAGGAGGGATTTCTGTGTCGACCACTGATTGGAATCAAGAAATAAAGGATTGGATCGTTTCGATCCTGGTTGCTGTGGTTTTAGCCTTCTTTATCCGTTATTTCATTGTCGAATTGTACATGGTAGAAGGCCCTTCGATGCGACCAACGCTGCTTAATGCCGAACGTTTGGTTGTCAATAAGTTTATCTATCGATTTAAGGCGCCCGAGCGGGGCGATGTATTGGTCTTTCAATATCCTCGGGATACGAGCCGCGATTTCATTAAGCGTGTTATCGGCGTACCTGGCGATACCATAGAAATAAAGGATGGCAAAGTATTTCTCAACGGCCAGCTCCAGAATGAGACATATATCCTGGAAAAGACCCGTGGTTCTTATCCGTTAGTCACCGTGCCGGAGGGCACGATTTTCGTCATGGGAGATAATCGCAACAATTCCGAAGACAGCCGGTTCAGGGATGTCGGATTTGTATCCCGTGATTTGATTAAAGGGAAAGCCATGTTGGTATTCTGGCCATTTGATCAATTGAAGACTTTGCCTTGAGTGAGATAATAGTATGGAACAAATGCATATCAATTGGTTTCCCGGCCATATGGCCAAAGCCCATCGCACGATTCGCGAACATTTAAAGCTAGTCGATGTGGTCGTGGAACTCCTTGACGCAAGGATACCTTACAGTAGCGCCAATCCCATGATCAATGACGTACTGGAGGGTAAACCGCGCATCGTAGCGCTAAATAAGGCTGACCTGGCAGAACCTAGTTGGACAAAAGCCTGGATGGATCACTTCAAGGCGCAAGGGGTCAAGGCCATTCCGCTCGAAGCCACCGGAGGCAAAGGTGCAAAGACGCTGGTTTCACTTTTAGAACAGGCCGGCAGTGAAACGATTGCCAAGCTGGTCGCTAAAGGTATCCGGCCGCGTGCGGTGCGCGCAATGATTCTCGGCATTCCGAACGTCGGCAAATCGTCTCTGATCAATTGCTTGCTGGGTACGCATACTGTGCGCACGGCGGACAGACCTGGCGTTACGCGCGGTAAACAATGGATCAAGATCGGACGAAACTTGGAATTGTTGGATACGCCGGGCGTACTTTGGCCTAAGTTTGAGGATCCGGAAGTCGCTTTGAAACTGGCGATGACCGGCGCAATTAAGGATGAGGTCTATGATTTGGAGCAGGCGATTGTTCAGTTTTTGGCTTTGCTTAGACCGCGTTATGAAGAACGCTTGATCGAACGCTATCGTCTTGACTTGCCTCTGCCGGAAGAAAATGTTCATTTGCTTGAACGGATCGGCGCAAAACGCGGCTGTCTGCGTAGTGGCGGTGTAGTTGACTGTGAAAAGGCCATGCGCTTGATTCTCAATGAATTTCGTGGCGGAAAGCTGGGCGCGTTTACGCTCGATTATCCGACCGAATAAAAAATCCCGGCGACAGCAATGTTCGCCGGTTTTTTTCTATCTACCAACAGGGATTGACGGTATTTTCAAGAATATCACTAGGTAGAAGTTAAGGAGGAATTAATTTGGACGCTGCAAAACTGACGATACCTCAAATTCGCCAACGCCTTGAGGCCGCGGAATTCTCGCTTGAAGAATTGACAAGCCTAGAGCAAGACTCCAGAGCTTCTGTGATAAAATTGCTGCAGCAATGGCAAAAACGTCAGGCGAAGGAACGCGAAGAAATGGAGCGTTTAGAGGCGATGTTTTCTTATGAAAGGAAACTAAAGGAAGCGGGCTGCTGCCTGATCGCCGGTATGGACGAAGCCGGGCGCGGCCCACTAGCCGGACCTTTAGTCGTTGCAGCGGTTATTTTACCGCAGGACTGCCGATTGATGATGCTGAACGATTCAAAAAAATTGTCTGCACAACAACGCGAGCGATTGTATGATCAGGTGAAGGAAAAAGCAATTGCCGTCAGCAGCATCGTGATCGGTATTGAGATGATTGATACGCTGAATATTTATCAAGCGACCATTCAAGGCATGTACCAAGCGGTCCGCGCTCTAAAGCCGCAGGCGGATGGCGTTTTGATCGATGCTGTGCCGCTGCCAGATTTGACGTTTCCCAATGAGTCGATTATTGGCGGCGATGCGCGCAGCGCTTCCATCGCAGCTGCTTCCATCATTGCAAAAGTGGAACGGGACCGTCTGATGCTAAAGGCCGATCTTCAATATCCGGAATATGGCTTTGCCAAACATAAGGGGTACGGCACACCGGAGCATATGGCCGCTATTCGTGAATATGGGCCCTGTCCGATTCATCGATGTAGTTTTGAGCCGGTTAAATCGATGCTGGCAAAAGAAGGTGATTAGTACATGGCGGAGGAAGAAGAACGGCCGGATATCAATAGGAAGGCGGTAGCGCTTCGCTACAGTGTAAATGATGACCGGGCGCCGCGCATCGTAGCGAAGGGTGCAGGCTACATTGCGGATCAGATTTTGGCTGCAGCGCGTAAGAATGCCGTCCCGGTATATCAAAATAAGACGCTGACCAGTATGCTGATGGCACTGGAACTCGATCGCGAAATCCCCCCGGAGCTCTATCAGGCGGTGGCTGAAGTGCTTTCCTATATCTACCAGTTGGATAAACGGTTTATTGGGAAGGGGTAGATTTTCTTGCGCGGTAAAGAATTAGGGGCGGCAGGAGAAGAAGCGGCGGCGCAATTTTTACAGAACAAAGGATATCAGATCCTTGCGCGCGGCTATAGAAATCGAGTCGGTGAAATTGATATTATTGCGATAGCGCGGGAAAGTCTGGTCTTTGTTGAAGTGAAAAGTCGCAGCGGACTTGGGTATGGGCACCCGTCTGAAGCGGTAACGGTAGCGAAACAACGCCGAATTTTGCGCATGGCGGAATGCTATCTGCAACAGACAAAGCAGTGGAATCAACCTTGCCGCTTTGATGTGATCGAAGTGCTGCTCGATGAGAAAAATCGCTTGGAAGTCCATCACATTATAAATGCATTTATCAGCTAGCGTTAGAAAGAGAAATCGTGTTAAGACCATCAATTATCATTAAGGGCAGGAGGATGCAGCGGTGAGAATCGTCGTAGCAATCACCGGCGCCAGCGGCGCCATTTATGGCAAACGCCTGCTTGAAGTATTGCAGCAAGCAGGTCACGAGACGCATGTAGTTGTATCGGCGCACGGGTGGGAAGTATTGGAACACGAATGCGCAATCGGGCGCAAAGAGATTAGGGAACTGGCAACGGTTCTGCACGAAGTGGAGCATGTCGGTGCCAGTATTGCCAGCGGCTCTTTTTTGACGGAGGCTATGGTGATAGCGCCTTGCTCGATGCGAACGCTTGGTTCGATTGCAGCTGGCATCGCCGATAATCTGGTTTTGCGTGCGGCGGATGTGATGCTGAAAGAAGGGCGAAAACTCGTGATTGTGCCACGCGAAACCCCACTTAGTGCGATACATTTGGAGAACATGTTGCGCTTGGCTCGCCTTGGCGTGCGGGTTTTACCGGCGTGTCCCGGTTTTTACCATAGACCGGAATCATTAAATGAAGTGATCGACATGATGGTAGGGAAAATTTGTGATAGTCTAGGCATTGAGCATCAATTGTTTCCCCGTTGGCAGGGCTGACGGCGGATTGAGGAGGGACCGAAGTGTTTTCACAGACATTGGGCTCGACAACGGTTGGTTTGCAAGGAATGATTATCAGCGTAGAAGTCGATATTGGCAATGGATTACCTGCCTTTGACATTGTCGGTCTGCCGGATACGGCGGTGCGCGAATCGAAAGAGCGGGTGCGCGCTGCAATCAAGAATGCCGGGCTGGAGTTTCCAGCTCGGCGTATTACCGTGAACTTGGCTCCTGCCGAGCTGAAAAAAGACAGCGCTGGATTGGATCTGCCGATCGCGCTTGGCATCCTGGCTGCGAGCGGTCAAATTCCTGATGCGTCGTGCCAAGACAGCTTATTCATTGGCGAATTGTCACTCGAGGGGAAGTTGCGTGGCCTAAAAGGTGCACTGCCAATGGCGATGGCGGCAAAAGAACATGGTTGTCTGCGCCTTTATACTGCCCTCGATAACGGGCCGGAGGCCTATCTGGTAAAAGGGATTACTGTTCATACGCCGGAAAGTCTGCAACAACTAGTATTCCATCTGCGCGGCGAAACGTTGTTAAAACCGGCTGATTTTTCGTCGGATGATGCGCCAAACTCGTTGATATGGGATGATTTTGCCGAAGTGCAGGGACAGTTTGCCGCAAAGCGCGCACTCGAAATTGCTGCAGCCGGTGGACATAATCTGCTGATGGTCGGGCCGCCTGGATCCGGCAAGACGATGCTCGCCCGGCGCGTGCCGTCGATTCTGCCACTGCTGTCGGATCCGGAAGCGCTCGAAGTGACGAAGATATACAGCGTCGCCGGACTGCTGCCGGGATCGCGCGGCGGCTTGGTGCGCGTTCGTCCGTTTCGCAGTCCGCATCATACAATCTCGAGCGCCGGAATGGCTGGCGGCGGCAGCATTCCAAAACCAGGCGAAGTCACATTAAGCCATCAGGGTGTACTGTTTCTCGATGAACTGCCGGAGTTTCCGAAAAGTGTGCTCGAAGTGCTGCGCCAACCGCTCGAAGACGGCGCGGTGACGATTTCGCGCGTCAATGCGTCGCTTTCCTATCCCGCGCGTGTTTTATTAATCAGTTCGATGAATCCGTGCCCCTGCGGATTTTTCACGGATCCCGGCCGTCAATGTACCTGCAGTGAGCAGGAGCGGCGGCGTTATGTGAAGAAAATATCCGGGCCGCTTTTAGATCGCATCGACATCCAAATCGGTGTACCGCGCCTTGAATATTCGGATATGGTTACGCAGCAACCGGCGGAATCTTCGACGGCTATCCGTTTGCGCGTGCAGCAGGCACGCACTTTGCAACAGGAGAGACTGCAAAAATACGGACTCAGCGCGAATGGACAGATGGGACATCGGCACGTCAAAGCGACGTGTCAAATGACCGGAGAAGCGCAGGAACTTCTGAAGCAAGCATTTGACCGTCTGAATTTGAGCGCACGCGGCTATGACCGTTTGCTGAAAGTAGGCCGGACGATCGCCGACTTGGCTGGAACGGAAATGATCGACGAAGCGCAGGTCGCGGAGGCGATACAGCTGCGGACGAGTTTGAAGGATGTGTGGAGTTGAGGCGTTTAGTAAGCGGAGTTCGGTGACATATTTAAGGCAGAATGGTTTAATCTGCGCCATATGATTTCTGACAGACGTTACGGCAGATACTGTGATAAATATATCAGAAAGGTTTTGATAAAATGAAAAAAGTATTACTGGGCACTGTTTTAATGTGTTTGTTAAATTCGTCATCGGTTTTTGCCGGAGTATCTAAAGAAATAAATATAAAAGGTCATCAAGTAGTTTATTCTGCATCGAATGATAACCAGGTAAAGGATATTAGGGTTAATACATACGCAACAATCGATTTTCAAGATGGGTATAAAACATATTGTTATCTACGATTCGATTTAACAAGTATTGAAAATTCTTGCGGCTTATTACCTAAAACAGGAATATATGTTGATGATAGTGAGAAACCGTTACAATTAACGGCGTATAGCATATCTGAAAATACAACAAAAAACAAGAATGGTTCTCCTAAATATTCCTCACATATATATTATGAAACAAAGTCGGATAGGGAATTAAAAAAGATAGCTTCAGCAAAAAAGGTTACTGTTTGTTTTATATTTAGAGAACGCGCGCCTATTGAATGGCAAATTCAAGAAGATTTATTAATGGAGTGGAAGGAGATTTTCAGTAAAGATAAGGATGCAGAACTTAAAAAGATAGATTAACAGTTGAGGTAAATGAGATAAATGCTATTAAGAAAGAATAACCTAAACGCGAGCAAGTGTAATCGGCCCGAAGTTGGGGTGGTGATAATTTCGCGCATAAATGCAGAGATGTCATACTCCCGCGTGTGTTGCTAAAATCGCTACCTAGGATCTGCCTGTCTAGGTATTTGTAACAGCGGAGCTACGTGAAGAAAATAGCAGGGGTACTTCCGAGTCGGGTTAACCTCCCAATCGGAGTGATATGCTTTGGCTACGATGCTCTATCGCCTGATGAAAGTCGGCAATACTATCACCGATCTGGTGGCCGGAACGGAAACCATCGATGCAGCGCAGCGTGAGTTGCGGATGAGTTTGAAGGATATCTAGAGCTAATAAAAATGGAGATCGTTTTAAAATTCCGCTTGCGGTTTTAAAGCGATTCGTATGAATTAATCAAAGCGAAAGTGTCAGGCATTTGTCATGCTTCTGCTAGGTTTTTTTGCAGGGAAGTGATGCCTGACGACGAAAAAGAACAGGAGAAAAAATAATAAAGGAGGGCTGGTAATGGGCGCGCAAGTGTCGGTCGAGTCCGGAGTCGGTATCGTCTACGGAACCCATCACTTTAGTGCGACATTGGCACAAGGTTTTGTCGAGTGGTTGTGCAGTATTGAGCATCCATATGGACGTTGGTTTTGTTTTCCTCCTGGTTCCTGTGAATTCAGTATTGTTTGGTTGGAACTTGCCGAGCAGCAATATGAAGAATTCTCTGACTTGCAAGATCAATATTACGGTTTGCTATCATAATATTTATATGTAAGCAGTTGCGCCCGCCGGGGCGCTTTTTTTATCAATAGCGCACCTGTTTGGAGAAAAGAGTTTTTATCAGTGAAAAGAGGGTGGTATGCTTTTCGATAACTATGTGGTATCATTTTCTTTTAGAGAATATATTCTGAGCGGGAGGGCCTATGAATACGTTAAAAGAATTGCTGGAGACTGCGATAAACGACCCCGCCGCTGTGACGCAGTGGTATGAACCATTGCGCCAGACGACGGTGTTCGTCATTACGGATGGGCGCGAACAGTCGACGCAGGGGGATGCAAAGATTGCTTTTGCAACCTGGGAAAAGGAGGACGGTACGCCGGTGGTGCCTATATATTCGAGCCTTGAGTGTATGCTGGCTTCGGTGAAAGAGGATACACCCTATATGACGATTTCTTGTCTTGACTTATTGGCGATTGTCAATGGAAGTTATGTCATGCTTGATGCGACGACGGAAGGCGGCTGTGAATTCCCACCGGATGCAATTGCCTCTTTGCTGCAAGGCGCGCAACGAATGAATATTCAGTTGCAGGCTGAAGAAGCGAACTCTGTTGATCCGCAGGCCATAGAGGAGGAACTTGCAACTTGTTTTAAAAAAGACGCACGAGTGAAAAAAGCGTATCTGGCGCAAATGAAGGACGGTCGTTTGGCCGTCGCCATTTCTTGTGATGAATATGAGTATGAGGAAATACGCGGCAAGGCGGATTGGTTAATCAAAGCTGCCATCGGGCAAAAAACGCCGTTTGAGCTGGTTCATGCCGGATCGTCGGAGCTGGCCGACCGCATTACGGAAGCGGTGGAACCTTTTTATAAGAAAAAGTGGCTGGGCATTTTTTGATGCTATTTGAGCTGCTGCGTAAAGAAAAAAGAAGGTGCTCTTTTTATAAACTCATTACACCGAATGAGCGATATCGCTGTGTGACCGATATTTGTCCGCAAGAGTTGTGGCAACGGGGCCTTAGGGGCTTAATTCTTGATCTGGATAATACGCTGTTGCCATGGGATAGTGAAGTGGTTCCAGAAAAGGTGAAAATATGGCTGCAACAGTTGCAAGCGCAGGGGTTTGAGCTGGGGATGGTCTCCAATAACCAACGCAAACGGGTGGCGATGGTTGCGAAACCGCTGAACGCGCCCTATGCCTGTCGTGCGTATAAGCCGAGCTCCAAAGGATTTCGCAGCGTTGCAGCGGCGATGCGCCTGCCACTTGCGGCGATTGCCGTGATTGGCGATCAGTTGTTTACGGATATGTTGGGCGGCAATCGCCTTGGCATGCATACGATATGGGTCAGACCCATTGCGGCGCGCGAATTCGCCGGGACAAAGATTACACGTTGTTTGGAACGGTTTGTGCTGCGGCGTTTAGCGGTGCGGGGAATGCTGCCGCCGGAAAGGGGAAGGACAGATGATTAAAGGAACGACTCGATTGACGGGCATTATCGGTTGGCCTATAGGACATTCTTTTTCGCCGCAGATGCATAATGCCGCGTTTAGAGAATTAGATCTGGATTATGCATATGTGCCTTTACCGGTTCAGGCGGATGCATTAGCAAGTGTGATTGCGGCGCTGCCACAGATGGGATTTCGCGGCGTCAATGTGACGATACCGCACAAGGTTGCTGTGATGCAACATTTGACGCAACTGGATGAATCGGCTCGTTTGGCTGGAGCGGTGAATACCATCGTGTTTGAAGAAGGGCGCTCAATCGGCTATAATACCGATGTCGGCGGGTTTATGGGATCGCTGGCAGCGTTTGGCGTTGAAGCAAACGGAGCGAACGTGCTGCTGCTCGGTGCAGGCGGCGCAGCACGCGCGGTTGTTGCAGGCATGCTTGGTGTTGGCGCTAATGTGACAATAGCGGCGCGGCGACGCGATAAAGCGGTCGAACTGGCGCAGCTTTTTCCTTTAGTGAAAGTGGCAGCTTGCGGCTGGGAAGAAAAAAAATTTGCTGAAGTTAGTGAGCAAGCGAACATCATTATCAACTCGACGCCGGTCGGGATGCATGGCCAAGCCGAACAAATTTTGCCTCTCGATTGGAGCGTAATCGCTACCGACGCGATGCTTTATGATTTAATTTATAATCCTAAAGAAACACCGTTTTTACGTTACGGCCGGGAGCGTGGGCAGCGCGTTCTAAATGGCGCGGGCATGTTGATTGAACAAGGGGCATTGGCGTTTGCACTTTGGACTGGAAGAGCGGATTGTCGTGCTGCAATGCGCAAGGCAATGGAAGAAAAAGAATGAAATAAATTCAACTGGGATAAATGATAAAATTTTCAAAATTTATGCAGGAAAAAACTGCAGGCATGCGAATATAAAAATTAGATACGGAACAGAGCGTTTATCTTCGTTCGATTAAAAGCAAGCTTTTCATTTTATGATGCAAGGGCTTGCTTTTTTTACGGATTATTATGATTCACAAAACGTGTGTAGGTGAAATGATGAAACGAAAGCGGCAGCGATTAGGCGAGTTATTAGTTGAAAAAGGACGGATAACTGAACAGCAGTTGGAAGCGGCTTTGGAGAAACAGCGACAGACGGGAAGACGGCTTGGCGAAAGTTTAATTGAGCTTGGCTGCGTTAAGGAGTGGGAAATTGTCGATGCACTGGAAGAACAATTAGGCATTTCGCGCGTTGATTTCATGCAAATTCAAATCGACCGGACAGCAGCCATTTCGATACCGGTCAGTTTGGCAGAGCGTTATAAATTGATACCGGTTGCTTGTCATGAAGGACGGCTAAGAGTCGCGATGGCGGATCCTACTAATTTTTTTGCCATTGATGACGTCAGAATGGCTTCTGGCTATGAGATAGAACCGGCTCTTGCCGCTGAATCGGATATTTTGCGTGCCATTCAGCAGTGCTATGGTGTGACGGAACTGGTGGAAAAGGCGGTAAGTCAGTTAAAACGCGAGGAACCTTCTTTGCCGGAGGCAGCTAAATTTCAAATGGCCGATGATGCGCCGATTATCAGCATTGTCAATTCCCTGATTAGTCAGGCTATCCGTGAGACGGTCAGTGATATTCATATTGAAAGGACGGAGGATGCGGTCCGGGTGAGGTTTAGGGCCGACGGGATCTTGCATGATGTTGCAACTTTTCCAATGCACACACATGCGGCGATTGTGTCGAGGATTAAGATTATCAGTGGCATGAACATTGCGGAACGGAGAGTACCCCAAGATGGGCGGATTAAGGTGAAAGAGCAGGGACGTGAAATCGATATTCGCACTTCGACGCTACCGACGATTCGTGGTGAAAAAGTGGTATTGCGAATACTTGATCAAAAAGCGGTTATCTTGGATGTCGCGCAGCTGGGGTTTTCCGATGACAATCTGCGACGTTATCGAAAACTCTACGCGCAATCATATGGTATGATTCTCGTTACAGGGCCAACGGGATCAGGCAAGACGACAACCTTATATTCCACACTAACGGAATTGAATGACCCGGGCTGCAATATCATAACGGTTGAAGATCCGGTTGAATATTTGCTGGCAGGCATTAATCAAGTTCAGGTCAATGTCAAGGCGGGCATGAGTTTTGCCAGTGGGTTGCGTTCCATTTTGCGTCAGGATCCCAATATCATCATGGTAGGTGAAGTAAGAGACGGAGAAACGGCTGACATAGCCGTCCGTGCAGCAATGACGGGGCATTTGGTGCTTAGCACGTTGCACACCAATGATGCTGTCGGAGCGATCGCCCGCTTGATCGATATGGAAGTGGAACCTTTTTTGATTGCATCTTCGCTCCTGGGCGTTGTGGCGCAGCGTTTAGTACGCGTGATTTGTCAGGAGTGCCGCGAGGAATATATCCTGCCTGAACATGGCCTGGAACGGGCTTTTTTAAGCCGGCTCGGTATTGAGGAGCGTCGCTTCTACAAGGGACGAGGTTGCGCACGTTGTAATCACAGCGGTTTCAGAGGTAGAATGGCCATTCATGAAGTGATGCCGCTTAGTGCTGCTTTACGGGAAAAAGTATGCCGTGGAGCAACAGGACATGAGGTAGCTGCTTTTGCGCTGCAGGATGGGATGATTTCTATGCTGAGAGATGGGATTGATAAGGCGTGTCAGGGAAAAACGACAGTGAGTGAAGTGATGCGCGTTGCCTATATAGAAGTATAAATTCCAAGGAGAGGGCGGGGGAGCCATGCAGTTGGAACAATTATTAGAAAGGGCATTGACGAAGAAAGCCTCCGATTTGCATATTACGGTCGGAATTCCTCCGATAGTGCGCATCAATGGTGAACTGCAGGCGCTTTCGGATACGAATGCACTGATGCCTGAGCAGGTAGAACGTATCTTGAAGGAAATTGCCAAGCCGGAGCAACTGGCTGACTTTGCCAAGTGCGGAGAAATCGATTTTTCATTTACCTGCCTCAAGGAACGGCGCTTTAGGGTGAACGCGTTTAAACAGCGCAGTTTTGTAGCGCTGGCGATTCGGATACTAACTGAGCGGGTGCCGACACTTGATGAGTTCGGACATCCTGAAGCAGTAAAAACGCTTGCGCGCAAGACAAGAGGGCTTGTCTTGGTTACAGGGCCCAGCGGCAGCGGCAAATCGACAACATTGGCGGCAATGGTTAATCTGATTAATGAAGAACGACGCTGTCACATCATTACGTTGGAAGACCCGATTGAATATCTGCATGCGCATCGCTCCAGCATTGTCAATCAACGCGAAATTACTATCGATTCGCGTTCGTTCGCCAGTGCGTTGCGTGCGGCGCTCAGGGAAGACCCGGATGTCATTTTGCTAGGCGAAATGCGTGATGCAGAAACGATCGCCACTGCGATTACCGCAGCGGAAACGGGACACCTTGTTTTGGCGACTTTGCATACTGCCGATGCAGCGCAAACAATAGACCGTATCATCGATGCATTTTCTCCGCAGCAACAAGCGCAAGTTCGCTTACAGCTTTCCTTGACTCTGCAGGGAGTCGTAGCGCAGCAACTTATAAAACGCATTGACGAGAGCGGGCGAATCGCGGCGTTTGAAATCCTTATTGCCACGCCTGCCGTGCGTAATCTGGTGCGTGAGGGAAAGACTCACCAAATTGCGTCGGCAATACAAACGGGAGGGAAGTGGCAAATGCAATCGATGGATAAAGCGTTGTCTGATTTATATCGCAGCGGAAAAATCAGCGAGTCAGAAATAGGCGTCCGGGTTAATGATCCGGAAACTTTATTGCATTTGCGATAAGGAGGCGCATATGGCAAAGACGTTTTCATATAAAGCGCGCGATATTCAAGGGCAGCGTCTAAGCGGAAACATTGTTGCCGATAGCCAGTCGGCAGTGGCTGCGTTTATCCGTGATAAGGGTTGGTTTGTTACTCAAATAAAAGAACAGCAACGGTTGCGTGATTTTAATATTGATCTGCGTAATTTTAAAACGGTTGGCGTTAAAGAGTTGGCGATATTTTGCCGCTTGTTTGCCACTCTAAGCGGAGCAGGTGTTTCTTTCGTCAAGTGTCTTGCGATTTTACAAGAGCAAATGGAGCATCCTCGCCTTAAACAGGCTGTAAGCGATATTTATAAGCGAGTTAGTGAAGGCGAAACATTGGCAAAGGCGATGAGGAACCATTCGAAAATTTTTCCGGAATTAATGGTGGGAATGGTTGAGGCGGGAGAAACTGGCGGCGTATTGGATGTCATATTGCAACGACTGGCTGTTTTGTTTGAAAAAGAGTATAAGGCAAAAGAAAAAGTGAAATCCGCGCTTGCGTATCCGTTACTTGTTACGTTTCTGGGGGGCGGAATGGTTTTGTTCATACTGAGCTTTGTATTGCCCACGTTTACAAGAATATTTGACGGCAGTAAGATAGAACTTCCGGCGATTACAAAACTGGTGATCTCGATAAGCCTGTTTTGCCAATTGCACTGGTTGGGGACACTTTTGATCGTCCTTTCTGCCTTACCCTTGTTGTCTATAGGGATCCGAAGTCAGAACGTGCGTTATATTATGGATACCGTAGCACTTAAGACTCCGTTATTCGGTGTGCTGATGCGAAACCTTGCAATTGCTCGCTTCACGCATACTTTGGCTATCCTGATGCGTAGCGGATTATCCATTTTGACTGCGTTAGAAATGGCCAGACAAACTACCGCTAATCACTATATGCTGCAAATTTTGGAGACGGCGAAAAACAATGTGAAGCAAGGCGAGATGTTCGCGACAGCATTATCGAAGCAACAATTTTTCCCGGTCATGGTGATTCAAATGATAAGCGTCGGCGAAGAGGCGGGAGAGTTGGAGTCCATGTTGGAAAAGATCAGTGAGTTTTATGAGACGGAGGTGGATGAGACTGTTCGGCGATTGAGTACATTGATTGAGCCGATGCTTATCATTTTTCTTGGCGTACTTATAGGAGGAATCGTAATGTCGGTCATGTTGCCTCTTTTTGATTTGACGATGAATCTTGGGCAATAATATTGAAGATGGAGGCGTTAGCGGTGGGGATAACGCAAATAGGCGGGAAAAAGCGAAAAAATGAAGCCGGTTTTACTTTGGTGGAGCTTATGGTTGTTATTTCAATTATCGGAGTGTTGGCTGCCATCGCAGTTCCCAAGTTTGCAAATGCGACAGATTCGGCGCGAGGCGGGAAAATTCAAGCTGACTTGGCAACGATCGATTCGGCGATTCAAATGGCCAAGGCTCAGGGGAAAGATGTGGCGGACGGAGCCTCGCTGCCGCAGAGCGTGCTGGATAACTTATCGGCTTCACCTGCACCATTTGCGGCCGGCGCATCAGGTACGCAAACTTTTATGGTAGGAAAAATCAGCTACAAGTGCAATTCACCGACAACAGCATATATGGTTGTCGATGGACGTGCGGTAATTAAAGTGGATGCTACATCCGGCGGGTCTGCGGCGGATACGATTGCCGGTTCATATACGGCGGAAGCGCTAGGCAGCGGCGCTGTTTTCAAAAAGTAGGAAAACGTTACATTTCGCAAAGGACAGTGAATTCGTAATGAAAGAACGTGGTTCGATTTCAATTATTATCTTGGTAATGGCAACGGTGCTACTGTTGTTTGGCAGCCTGGTCAGCAACGTTAGCCGTACGGAATTGGCTATTGCGAAAGAGGAAGAAGAGGGGATTGCGGCGCGTTATCTGGCGGAAGCAGGGATTGTATATGCCTGTCGACTCCTGGAAGTGAGGCAGGCAGAGCAAATGATGCCAAACCGTTTGAATAACTTAAGCCTGGCGGGCAGCGCGGGAAATTTTTCGCTTGAAATAAAAATGAACTGCAAAAAACTTCCCGATGGTAGAGAAGTAAGAGAACCGAATCAACACTGGATAAAATCTAGCGCTGCAATGCCGAGCGGTGCCCTGCGGGTATTAGAAGTGGCGGTGCAAGAGACGCAAAGCGAAGCGGGAAGAACGATGAGCATACTATCACAATGGGAGCATTAAAGTGATGGAACACAAGATTACTTTTCTTATTTTCTGGATGGTATTCGGCGCCGTAATTGGCAGCTTTATTAATGTTTGCGTTTATCGGATTCCAAGGCAAGTATCACTTCTTTTTCCCCGCTCACACTGCCCGAGCTGTTCGACATCGCTAAGTTGGATTGAACTGATTCCGCTTATCGGATATTTGTGGAATCGAGGGCGCTGTCGGTATTGTGACAGGACAATTAGCAGTCGTTACCCCATAGTTGAAGTGGCAATGGCAGGGTTTGGCGGATTTTCTGCCTTGAATGGTGCTGATTTGAGAAATGTTTTGGCAATATTTACGTTGTCGGCGTTTGTATTGTTGATTGCGATCATTGACTATGATTGGCAGATTATTTACGACAAAGTTGTCATTGCCTTTGCAATCAGCGGGATAATGATAGGGTCTTTTCAGGCTGAAAGCTGGCAATGGATGCTGAGTGAGCATGGTGCAGCTGTGAGCATCGGCGCAATTTGCCTTTTGAGCATTGCGCTGGCCAGTCACGGCGGTTTAGGGCTAGGCGATGTGAAATTTGCTGCTGCTGCCGGTATTTGGCTAAGCTGGCAGCAGATGATACTGATGCTGTTTATTGCATTTAGCAGTGGCGGATTAATTGCCTGTGCATTGATCTTTTTCGGCTGCAAGGACCGCAAAGACTTGATTCCTTTTGGACCGTTTTTGACGTTGGGACTTTGGCTGACGTACGTGTATGGAAAACAAATTATGGCGTGGTATTGGGTTCTTTTTGCCTGAACAAGGAGGCTATAAAGTGCGAGGAAGCATGCTGGTGGAATGCTTATTGACCGTAGCATTGATTGGTTTTTTTACAGCTGGCGTTTGTCTGATTGCGATTGACAAGTTAGATCGTTATCGTTTGGACCAGGCGACAAGTGAATTGGTTGCTGACATGCGCTTGGTGCAAATGAAATCGATGAATGGCGGCGACGGTGCGTTTACACAGATCGCTTTTTCTTATATCAAACCGTATGGCTATTATTTACGTGCCGGAGGCAAGATAATCCGATTTAGGACACTCGATCCGGTACAGGTTGTTGAGACGGAGAGTGAGCCCTTGACGTTCGGCAGCAATGGTTTCCCTTCAAAAGGGAGACGGATTATCTTGCATTGCGGTAAATATACTAGGCATTTGATCATTGATTTTGTCGGACGCATTCGAGTTACGGAGGGGGCTGGATGAATACGCTGTCCCGCAAAAAACAAGGTGGTTTTTTACTGCTTGAAGCATTGTTGGCGATCCTGATTCTCAGCCTGTCAGTTCCGGCGATGGCGTTACTGTTCCAACAGGCTGGGCGAAGTTCTACTGCGGCAGGCTGCCGGACGATTGCGCTTCAACTGGCGCAGGCTGAGCAGGAAAAGCTGAAAGCTCCGGCTGTACTTCAACTTTTAAAGGAAAATGACGAGCGCGTGTTGATGCGTGGCGGTGCAGAATATAGAGTGATTCGAGAAAAAAGACCATTTTCGCTTTCGAGTTTGCATCTATGCCAGGTGGACATTACGGTGCGCTGGAGTGATCCTCTGAACAGAAAAGAAATGTGTCAGCTTAAAATTGCTGCATTACGGAGGCAGGACTAACGGATGCTTATGTGGAATCAGAAAGGGATATTCCTTGCGGAGTTATTGGCGGCAATGACGATAGGCGTCATTTTGCTGGCAGCGTCAGCACCATTTTTTGCTGCGCAAATAAAATGGGGGCAAGATATTATATGCCGGATTGAAGCGCAGCAAACGGCTCGCTATGGAATGGAAAATATCATTAAGGACGCAAAAAACTGCCGACGCGCCTTGGTCAGCAATAATGGAAAACGCTTAGACCTTTGGCGACAAGGCAGTAATGCTGCTGTAATCTATTACCTGGCTGATGCCGATGGCATCTTGCGTCGTGACAGCGGTGACGGCAGCGGCGCACAGCCTATGAGCGGCTATGGGCTGGCTTCGACAAAAAGTGAATTGCAGTTTGAACAGAGCGATGGAATTGTCGAGATTGACTTGCGTGTGACGGCTTGGTCTAAACCTGGTCGTGATCAGATATTTTCCTTGCACTCGGCAGTAAAGGTGCAAGAGTAGGTGAAGGAGGTCAGATGATGCAGGTAAAGAACTTTATGGAAGACTTGGTTTGGGAAAAAGTAGATGAGGTGATTGACTGTCAGAAAAACTTATGTCGGTGCGAGCATTGTCGCTATGATGTCGTTGCTTTAGCGCTGAACTTTTTGCCGCCGCGTTATGTTGTTAGCCACCAAGGGGAAATGTTTACCAAGGTTAAGGAGCTGGAGCAGCAATTTAATATTGACATTTTGTCAGCCATCACCAATGCGGCCATTATTGTCAGCGGAAAACCGCGGCATGAACAGGGAGAAAAACGGATTGAACCCCATCAAAGCACTGAAGACGCTTATTAAGAAAAGAAACGGCCCCTTAGTCGGAATCGATTTTGGCACTACGGCTATCAAGGTTGCAGAGGTTGTCTGGCGCAAAAACAAACCTTGTTTGCAGGCAAGCGGATCTATTGAACATCTTTTCTCGAAGGATGGAGAGGAAGAAGTTTTGACGGATCGGCTTAAACAGTTATTGCTTTCAGCGGGCGTCAAGGGAAGGCAGGCTGTTTTTTCAATTGGCGGGCGGAACCATTTTGTACGACAAATAGCGTATCCGCCTATGCCGTTACGGGAGTTGAAGGAAGCTATCCGCTGGGATTTAGAAAAATATGTTCCGTATCAAGCGGACGAATATTATTATGATTTTGCAGTCTTGCCAGCGAAGGAAGCGGTAGCCGAGCAAATCGTGCTGTTGGTTGCGATTCCGAGGCGGAGCGTTGATTATATGACAAAAATTATTAAAAATGTCGGACTGATTCCTTTTGCGGCAGAGATCGAGTCACTGGCATTAGTGCGCACTGTTTTGACGGATGAAAATTTTGCGGTGCTTGATCTTAGCAGCAAAGCATCTAAACTATTTCTCTATCAAAATGGCTGCCCTGTGTTGGAGCGGAGTTTAGAGGCGATTCCAAAAGAAAAGCGAGCGTTGAATCCGTTGGGCAAAGCAGGGGAAGATGCAGTCGGTAACTTAAATTTTGCAGTATTAATTGAAAAATTGTCGACGGAAGTGTTGCGAACGATTGAATACTACCGAATGCACAATGCGCAGGCGCTGCTAGAGCGCGTCTTTGTCTGCGGCGGAGCTGCTCGAATGGAAAATCTGTTGGAACAGTTATCGCTTCAGTTGGATTTACCTGTTTCATTGCATAACCCTTTAGAGAACGTAGTGTTTTCGCCGGTTCTCGATCCGCGGCAACTTCAGCAGACAGCGCCACAACTGGCCGTTGCGATTGGTTTGGCGTTGCGGGGAGGTGAAGGCGGTTGAGACTGAGCGTCAATCTACTGGCTCCGCAAGAGCGTCCGAACGCCGCTTTGTCGCAGCGCTGTGTATTTCTGCTAATCATGTTTTGTGTTTTGTTTATTCTCGCAAAATATGGTCATGGCTTATATTGCAAAAACCTGCTTGAAGAAGAACTGCGTGCGACGACGCAGAAATATCAAATCCTGCGTAGTAGTGAGCTTGTGATGACGGCGGCAGAAGACAAGTGGCTGAAGATACAAATGCGTGATCAAGTCTTATTGAATTTGTCTAAAGAGCGTGTATCATGGCATGCGGTATTGGCGCATTTGGGTGCTGTAGTGCCACCGGCGATTTATCTGACTGAAGTCAATAGCGGCGATAGTGGAGTGATTTCCATTAAAGGAAGGGCGGCTACTTCGCCGGAGATATTGAAGTTTGTTCAACTTTTAGAAAAGGATAATTTATTTAGCCAACCGAATATCCTGACCGTCAGTCAGGATGACGGCGTTGAAGCCGGTGCTAGATTTGAAATAATTGTTAAGATCAAGGGGCTGTCGCCGTGAAATGGTGGAGAAAATTAAAATGCGTACAACAACTCGCGCTTACAATGGTATTTATAATTGGAGCTACCCTGTTCTTTTGGCACGTTGTCTTATTGCCGCAAGACGAGGAAATTCTCCTCCTGGAAAATCGCTGCCGCGAGGAGGAAGAACGTAATCGTAGGATAACCGTTTTTAGCGGACAGCATCCTGATTCAGAACGCTATTTGCAAGAATTAGAACAGCGGCAGAGTGTGTTGATGAATTTATTGCCTGAGCAAACGGAAGTCGCAGTATTTATGCTCGAATTGGAACGTTTGGCAGGTGAGAGCAAAGTACGGCTTAGCAATGTGAAACCAGGCATGCCGTTAAACAAGAATGGCTATCTGGATATTGCACTGGAAGTTCAGGTACGAGGTGATTATTTTTCGTTACTCGATTTTTTGCGTCGCGTTGAGGGGGCAAACCGTTTTACTGCAATCGATAAAGCGGCCGTGCAAATGCAAAGCGGTCTATTAATGACAAAGCTAATGGTGCATATTTACAGTTTCGGGACAGGAGAACCGAGCATTACAGCAGCAAACACGAATTCATAAGAGATAGGGGAGATATACATGTTCCGATTCATGACAGCAGGAGAATCACATGGTCAGGGTTTGATTGCCATTATTGACGGTATGCCGGCAGGGATACCTCTTTCGTTGGACGCAATCCAGGAGGACTTGGCGCGTCGTCAGCAAGGGTATGGACGCGGCGGGCGAATGAAGATTGAAAAAGATCGCGCAGAAGTTTTATCGGGGATGCGTTTTGGCGAAACGCTGGGCAGTCCGTTGACGCTGCTGATCCGCAACAAAGATTGGGTCAACTGGGAGGAACGGATGTCGGCGTATGGGCCGCAAAGCGGCGAAGCAGTGACGGCAGCCCGTCCAGGCCATGCCGATTTGACGGGGATATTGAAGTATGAGCGTGAAGATGTTAGAGACATTTTGGAACGGGCCAGTGCAAGGGAAACAGCCGCCCGCGTTGCGGTAGGAGCGGTGGCAAGGCAGTTGTTGGCGGTTTGCGGCATCACTCTGGCATCACATGTGATAGAAATTGGCGGCGTGAAAAGTACGGTAGAAGTGAAGTCGGCAACAGAATTAGAGGGATTATTTCAACGTTCGGAACTGGCCTGCATGGATCCCGAAGCAGAGACGGCAATGAAGGAGGCGATTCGCCAAGCGGGAATAGCGGGAGATACGCTCGGCGGTTGCTTTGAAGTCTTAGCGCAAGGGTTGCCGCCAGGATTAGGCAGTCATGTTCAATGGGATCGACGACTGGATGGCCGCTTGGCAGCGGCGTTGATGTCAATTCCCGCAATTAAAGGTGTGGAGCTTGGAGCGGGCTTTGCTTATGGTTCATTATCAGGTCGGCAAGCGCATGATGAGATTTTTTATCAACCAGAGCGTGGTTATTATCGGGAAACTAATCGTGCAGGCGGCGTAGAGGGCGGCATGAGTAATGGAGAAGCCTTAATTGCACGTGCAGTCATGAAGCCGATACCGACGCTGATGTCCCCGCTGCGTACGGTCGATATCCGGACGCACCAGCCGGTGGAAGCAAGTACGGAACGTAGTGACGTTTGCGCGGTTACTGCGGCGGCAGTTGTTGGTGAAGCTATGGTCGCCAGTGTACTGGCAGAGGCGGTGCTTGAGATGTTTGGCGGTGCCTGCTTAGCTGATCTATTGGCAAATATGGAACAGTACCGCGCGCGGGTGGCGCGGGGATGAAAAATATAGTACTCATCGGTTTTATGGGGACTGGTAAGAGCACCGTTGGCCGGCTTTTGGCGAGACGACTGGGGCGTCCGTTTGTTGATAGCGATAAAAAAATTGAAATGTGGCATGGCATGACGATTAAAGAAATGTTTGCTCAACACGGAGAAGCTTATTTTCGTCAGTGCGAACAGGAGGCAATTGCACGCTTAGCCCGTTACCGGCACGCGGTGATTGCCACGGGCGGCGGTGTCGTTTTGCTGGAGGAAAATATGTTTCGCTTACGCCAACATGGCGTGATCATTGCTTTGACGGCAGAACTCGATATGATTTTGGCTCGTACGTCACGCAAGGATGTTAGACCGCTCTTGAACAAGGGGGAGCGGGAAAAGACGGTGCGAGAGTTACTGAATGGCCGCATCGAACGCTACCAACAGGCGGATTGCGTAGTGGATACGACGAAACTGTCGCCGCCGCAAGTCGTTGAAAAAATTATGGATTTTTTGCAGCAAGGGGGATATCTTCGTGGCCGATATAACAGTGCACCTAGGCGACCGTAGTTATACGATTCGGATTTTGCCGGGACTTCTGGCAACGCTAGACCAGGAAATGAGAAAAATGAAAATCGGCAGAAAGGTTATTGTCGTATCCGATGAACATGTCGCACCACTTTATGCAAAGACGGTTCTAGACGCGTTGACTGCTGCCGATTTTATAGTGGAACTTTATGTCGTAACTGCCGGGGAAGGCGCAAAATCATTGGCGACTGCGATGGAAATTTATTCGGCGGCAATTCGTTTTGGGCTCGATAGAAAGTCGGCTTTTGTTGCGCTTGGCGGCGGTGTTGTCGGTGATCTTACCGGGTTTGTTGCAGCGACCTATTTGCGCGGCGTTCCTTTCATTCAAATCCCGACTTCGTTGTTGGCCCAGGTGGATTCGAGTGTTGGCGGGAAAGTGGCAGTGAATCACCCGGAAGGCAAGAATTTGATTGGCGCGTTTCATCAACCGCGAGCGGTGTTCATTGACAGTCAAGTGCTGCAGACGTTGTCGGAACGTGAATTTTCAGCTGGTTTGGCGGAGGTTGTCAAATATGGTTTGCTGGCCGAAGATGATTTTATGTTATGGCTTGAAAAGAACCAAGATGAAATAAAGAAACGGCAACCCGACATCCTGGCGGAATTAATCGGACGTTCTTGCGCTGCCAAGGCTAAGGTGGTAGAAGCTGACGAGACGGAAAATGATTTGCGCATGGTTTTGAATCTGGGGCACACGATCGGTCACAGTGTCGAAGCCTGGGGCGGATTCAAGCGATACAATCATGGCGAGGCGGTGGCAATCGGCCTTTGTGGCGCATTAATTTTGAGCTGTCGTCTCGGGCTGGCGAAGCGTGAGCTCTATCAGCGAACAGAAAAGCTGCTTTCTTCTTTTGGATTGCCGACGCAAGTAGAAGGTTGTCAAAGTAAAGAATTACTTGGCTTTATTGCGCATGATAAAAAAGTACTCGATGGCGCAGTGCGTTGGATTCTTCTAGAAAAACCGGGATGTATAAAGATTAGAGATGACGTTGCGTTAGGTTTGGTGGAAAAGACGTTGGCTGAAATTATAAAATAATTACAATTTACTTAAATTTAAAGTGGCTTTTGGCCACTTTACCTTTTTTTCTGACAGGAAAATGTGTAAAGAGAGAGAATAAGAGTGAAAGATGTCGAGATAACGCAGAAGGAGGGCGAAAGAAAGTTGTTTTTACAGTAGATATAGTCATACGGTCAGCGATGTGCAATATCAATACGATTCTCAAAACAGGAAGATAACCTTGTTGCACTTCAGCAGCCGAAAAGAGTAAAAGCTTCGACTTTTTTAGAGAATTGGAAAAGAGAAAGGGCGACTTAAGTGAAACGGAAAAAATTAGTATATGGAATCAGCATTGCACTTATAATTATGGCAGCACTTATCGGTTTTAAAATTTACAGTAATATACAAACGGCTAAAGACAAAGCGGCTGCCATGGGGAAAGGTCGAATCGCGACAGTTGAAGTGATGCCGGTTTTCAAAAAGAGTATTACGCCAACTTTCACACTTACGGCGTCATTAGATCCGGTGTGGCGTTCAGATATCAGTCCTAAACTGGATGGACGGATTGGCGCTCTGTTTGTTGAAGAAGGCCAATGGGTAACGGCGGGGCAATCCCTGGCGACGCTGGAGAATGGCGAATTTGGTGCGCAGGTTTCGCAGGCGCAAGGAACCTTATATGCTTCTGCGGCGGATCTGTCGCAAGCGCGTGTCGATTTGTCGAGAGCGCAGAGCTTATTTGCGCAGGGGGCGATTTCACAGCAACAACTCGATGCTGCCGGTGCTAAGGTTGCCAATCTGGAAGGTCTGGTTCGTGCGAATAGAGGCAACGTCGGATATCAGGAAGCGCGGCTGGAAAACACCAATGTGACTACGCCGCATCGCGGCGTGATTTTGAACCGTTATTTACAAACCGGTGATTATGCGAAAGCAGGTACGGCTATTGTGACCGTGGCGGACACCAGCGTGATGTTGGCTAAGGCGACGGTTGGAGAAGGACAAATTACGCAATTGAAACTGGGCGATATGGCACAAGTTTTGGTGGAAGCTCTATCAACGCAACCTTTTATCGGTAAAATTACAAAAATCGTTCCGGCGGCGGCGGTGCCGACACGGACGTTTACGATCGAAGTCAGTATTGATAATGCTGATAATACTCTCCTGGCCGGTTTGACAGCCAAGGTGCTTGTCAATGGTAAAATTCATCCAGATGCGATGGTTGTGCCGGAAGCGGCTCTGGTTCTTTTTGAAGACCAACGCACAGTGTTTGTGTTGTCAGAAGACCAAGTGGTGCAACGTAAACTGAAAATCGGCTATGTCGGCGACGGTTATGCGGAAGTACTGGATGGCCTGAAGCCAGGCGAGTTGATTGTTGTAGCCGGACAGAATACCGTGCGTGACGGCGCCAGAGTTAAAGTGGCTGCGACACGGGAGGCTGGTCAGTTATGAATTTTCTAAGGATTTTTATTCGTCGACCGGTTTTTACGACCATGCTGGTATTTGTACTGGTCGTATTTGGTTTGTCATCATTGCCTAAACTGGGCATCGATTTAATGCCGGATGTCGAATATCCGCTTGTTTCGGTACTGGTGACCTGGAAAGGCGCTTCGCCGGAAGAAATGGAAAGTTTGGTCACAAAACCGATCGAGGATGCGGTGAGTTCCGTCGCCGGCATCAAGACGATCACGTCCTTGTCGAAGGAAGGCGTTTCTCAGGTTACGATTGAATTCATACTCGGCGTCGATCCTCGTATGGCGGCGGCTGACGTGCGTGAAAAAGTAGGCGGTGTACGTCGCACTTTACCGGACCAGATTGATGAGCCGGTGACGCAGCGCTATGACATTACGGCTTCCTCCGTTGTTTATTTCAGTTTGGCGTCAGATCAGCGACCGCGCGGTGAAATCCGCAAGATGGCCAATGATGTCATAAAAGAGAGGTTGCAACAAATCGATGGCGTCGGCGATGTCGGAATTAACGGCGGTAGTGACCGTGAAATTCAGGTGCGAATCGATCCGCGTAAACTGGATGCTTATGGACTGACGATGGATCAAATCCTTTCGGCGGTTAACAGCGCAAATGCCAATGTTCCCGGCGGCTACGTTAAGGAAAAAGGGTTTGAGATGATTGTTCGCACGCTGGGACAATATAAGACGGTTGAAGAAATCGGTACGATTGCAGTTGCGAATCAAAACAATCGAGTCCTTTATTTGACGGACGTGGCGGAAGTCAAAGATTCATTTTCGGAAGAACGTACTTACGCACGCACGGATGGTACTCCTTCCGTCGTGGTATCCGTACAAAAGCAATCCGGTACGAATACGGTTGCGGTTGCCGATGCCGTTAAGGCCGAAATGGACAAGATCCAAAAAGAACTTCCCAAAGACGTCAAGGTAACGATTGTTCGTGACGGTTCGCTATATATCAAGAGCAATGTGGAAGATGTGGCCAATTCTTTGATTATTGGCGGTTTCTTGGCTGTTGTTATTGTTTTCTTGTTTTTGCGTGATACACGGGCGACCTTAATTGGCGCGTTGGCGATTCCGACATCCGTTATCGCGACGTTTAGCCTGATGAAGGTCGGCGGCTTTACCTTGAACAACATGTCTTTGATGGGCTTAAGTCTGGCGGTCGGAATATTGATTGACGATGCGATTGTCGTTGTAGAAAATATCCATCGCCATATTGAGGAGGGCGCTTCGCCGGCGGACGGTGCGTTTTCTGGCACTGTGGAAATTTCGCTGGCTGTATTGGCGACGACATTGTCGATTCTGGCCGTTTTTGTGCCGGTTGGTTCAATGGGAGAAATTATCGGCATGTTTTTTCGTCAGTTTGGCCTGACGGTGGCCTTTGCGGTGGCCTTCTCGCTTTTTGTTGCGTTGACGCTCGCGCCCATGTTGTCGGCGCGTTGGCTAAGGCCGCACGATGAAGAGCCGCCAAAACGGCCCACTGTAATTGCTGCATTTAATCGTTTTATTGAGCGAGGGCTCGACAAGTGGGAAGCTGGCTTTTTATTTATTCGCGATGCGTATCGGCAGTTTTTGCAGTGGGCGCTGCATCATCCGTGGCTCATTGTCGGCGTGGCCGTTCTTTCGCTTGTCGTGAATGTCTTTTTCATTCCGCTCTTAGGTTTTGAATTTCAACCAACCTATGATTCGGGAGAATTCAATATTTTTATGACGGCGCCGCCGGGAACATCCATTGAGAAAATGCAAGAGTTGGCAAAACCGGTCGAGCAAGAGGTACTGGCTTTGCCGGAAAAACGGGCGGCTTTTCTCAATATCGGCTATTCACGCAATCCGGTCAATAAGGCGATGATTGGGGTAAAACTAAAAGACATCGATCAACGTGACCGGACGATGATGGAAATCATGGATGCCTTGCGAATGAAGTTTCGTAATTATACCGGCATGAAAATTTCGGTCGTTGCGGCATCCACTTCAGGCGGGCGCGGCGATAACCGGGCCGTTCAAGTCGGTTTTCAGGGCAGTGACATGAGCGTATTGAAGCAACTATCGCAAGAACTTGCTGAACGCTTGCGCCAGATTCCAGGTTCTGCCGACGTCGATACGTCGGCCAGCGATTATCAACCGGAGGTTCAGGTCGTTGTCGATCGGATGAAAGCAGGGCAGGCGGGAGTCAACGTCGATTCCGTAGGCGCGATTGTGCAAACTGCGTTTGCCGGCAACACTACGGGAAACCGTTACCGGGTTGGTGATAAGGATTATGATATTCGGGTACGGCTCAAGGATGAGCTGCGAACTAAACCGGACGATGTCGCCAATATCCGCGTGACCAGTAAATTTGGCGGACAGGTTCGAATAGGCGATATTGCGCAAGTTAAATTCACATCTGGACCGACCCAGATCGATCGTGAAGATCGTCAACGTGAAATTATCGTATATGCCAATAATGTTGGCGTTTCCGCTGGCGAAATCATCACGGCGGCGCAAAATGAAATTGCGCAGATGAATATCCCGTTTGGCTACCATTACAAGTTCGTCGGGCAGACGCGCAGCATGAACGACTCCTTCAAGGAAATCGGACGTGCACTGTTAATTGCGGTTATCCTAATTTATATGGTGCTGGCAGCGCAGTTTGAAAGCTTTATTCATCCGTTGACGATTATGCTGTCGTTGCCGTTTGCGATGATCGGGGCGATTTTAGGCTTGTTGATCAGCGCCAAAACCGTTAACATTATGAGCTTGATCGGTATCATCATGTTGATGGGCTTGGTGGCGAAAAATGCTATATTGCTGGTGGATTATGCAAATACGCTGCGGGAACGTGATGGGCTCTCTAGAGAAGAGGCGCTGCTCGAAGCTGGAACGGTGCGTCTCAGACCAATATTGATGACGACCGCTGCGATGGTACTTGGTATGTTGCCAGTTGCATTCGGCTGGGGCGCAGGAGCGGAATTGCGATCGTCAATGGGGGTTGTCGTCGTCGGCGGGTTGATCACCTCTACTATTTTGACGTTGATTGTCGTGCCGCAAATGTATATCTTTATGGACAATCTGCAAAATTGGCGGAGCCGCTATCGAGGAAAAAGCAAAAAAATACTTGAACAAGGTCAAGAATAAAACTGAAAAAGGGTGGTGAATACGTAGCAATACGTTTTCACCACCCTTTTTCGATTTTAAAAATCATTCAATCTTTTACTGACTTCGTTTGACCTCATCCCAGTTTTTTCCGGCATAATCGAGCAACTCGACGCTCGACACGTGAGAGAAATTGACATAGGTCGGCACGGTGATGCCGTCGCGAATACGAAGTACGCGCAAGATGCCGTTATCGCGCAATGCGTCATTAAGGACGACGAGGCTTGCGTTTAAGAAATACTCGATGGATTCGCCGTTGGAATACGTAACGGAAACTTTTAATTTTTCCACTAAAACGCCTCCTTTTTAGCATCAGACCTTTATATGTATATTATAACGAAATAATTTATTCTGTGTCATGCGTGATGAAAAAAATACTTTTGAACAGTTGTTCAAAAAAGGAAAAGTAGAGGAGGAAAAACAGCGTATGTGTAGAATATGGATAAGATGTAGAATTTTGTCCGCGCACGGAGGTGAGATTTATCCGGTACGTAACGATTGCTGAATTAGACGAAGAAATGATTGTTGCACAAGATGTATTTGATCAATCTGGTCGAGTGCTGATTGCAGCGGGAAAGTCTCTGAATCGTGAGATCATCAATTCCTTGCCGCGCTATAGCGTAGCAAGGATAGCCGTGCAAGAAAATGTTGTCCCGCTAATTACGAGTGATGAAATTTACCAACCGGTGAGTCTGGTTGGCGCCGAGATTCGAGGCAAACTACTGGAATGCGTGGGGGCCGCTTTTGCTGATGGCAACGCTTTTCCTGAAGTTTTTTCGCAACTGGAACGTCAGGTTTGGCAGATTATACAAGAACTGAGTAAACGCTCTAATGTCTTGATCCATCTGGAACAAATGGACTGGATGGGAGATTACTTGTTTGTGCATAGCGCTCATGTTGGTTTGTTTTCTATCGCTATCGGTATGGCGATGGGCTTGAGTCGACAGGAACTTTATTTGCTGGGGATGGGCGGCTTGCTGCATGATCTGGGAAAAGTACGGATCGATGCAGAAATTTTGAATAAAGAGACGGCCTTGTCGTTTAGGGAATTTAAAGCCGTCAAGGAGCATGCGTTATTGGGCTATAATCTGCTGCGAACCGATGAAAGCATGGATCATCGAATCATGTTGATGGCTTTGCAACATCATGAACGATGCAACGGTAGCGGTTATCCCTGGGGAATTTTGGGGGCACAGATACACCCGCTGGCGAAGATTGTTGCGGTTGCAGATGTGTACGATGCGTTAACGACAGATCGTGTGTATCGAACTAAGATGACTTCATCAGAAGCCATTCAAATTATTCAGGCTGGAGCGGGCATTCAGTTTGATGAAAAGGTGTTACAGGCTTTTCAGAAAGTGGCGATTCCTTATTCGATCGGCGAGAACGTACGTCTCGACAATGGTTTATGGGGCAAGGTCGTTCGTTTAAATACGAGCAATTTGAAACGCCCGTGGATACAGACGCAGCAAGGCGAGCTGAATTTACTACGTGAGACAAAGCTAAACATTGTTGGTGTGGCATCATAGAGAATGGACAGCATACAATCGTATGCTGTCTTTGCATATCTAAAGAACATGAGTAGTGAATTCTGGTAAGAAAAGTTTGATTTACTGCAGGAAAAAAAACGCTTTGGGTGAATAATTTCTAATGGACGTATTACTATCCGGAAAAGAAAAGGGGAAAGAGCGATGGCTGCATACACAATGAAAAAGTACAGCAGTTTCGATGTTGTTCCGGGCATGGAAATCGGCAAAGACGTTTTAAATGAAGATGGCCAGGTCATCTTGAGTAATGGTGTTATTCTGAATGAAACGATGATCGAGGGGTTGCAGTTCTGGGATATAAGCACAGTGGAAATTCGAGAACTTGTTGAAGAGTCTGAAAAAGAGACGACGCCGACAGCTGCTAAAATCGAACGTTCGGTGAGTTCGGCGCAACAGCAGTTTTCTGGTTCCTATCATCATACGATGGATAAAGTAAAAAAAGCCTTCGAGACGATACGTGCCTTTAATGAAGTGCCGATTGTACAGATGAACGAATTAATGAAAGATGGCGTTCAGCCTCTCTTGGAATCGACTGGCGTAGTGAATTATCTGCATATGGTGGACCGTGACAATGAGTATCAGTTTCATCATTCGGTGAATGTTGCGGTTATGTGCGGTGTGCTAGGTAAGTGGCTTGGGATTACAGGAGCGGAGTTGCAAGAGCTGATTATGGCGGGGCTGTTGCATGATATCGGCAATGCGCAGATCGATGCAAAAATCATAAATAAGCCGGGTCCGCTTACGCCAGAAGAGATGAAAGTTGTCCGGACGCATACCGTGCTTGGCTATCAAATGGTAAAGGATCGCAAAAGCATTTCTACCAATATTGCGCAAGGGATCTTACAGCATCATGAACGGGTTGATGGAACAGGGTATCCGTTGCAGCTGCCGAAAGACAGAATACATCGCTTTGCCAAGATCATTGCGGTTGCTGACACCTACGATGCAATGACGTCGGACCGTGTTTATAAAGCAAAGGTTAGTCCCTTTAAAGTGGTGGAAACAATGCTGGAGGAAATGTATAACAAACTGGATCCTGAAATTTGCACCGTTTTTTTAAATAATGTACGTGACTATTTCGTCGGGAATATTGTAGAATTAAGCGATGGGCGTCAAGCGGAAGTGGTTTATATCAGCCCGATTACGGCTTCGCGACCTACGGTGCGAACTGCGGATGGTGAATTTGTTGATTTGGAAAAAAACAAAAATATCAGTATTATGGATTTAGTACAGACTTGAGTAGACTTGGAGCGTGAAACAACAATGAAAGCAGTAGTATTATTGTCAGGTGGTCTGGATTCAACAGTCTGTATGGCAGTTGCAAAGCAGGCGGGCTATGAATTGTTTCCAATTAGTTTTAACTATCATCAGCGGCATTGCCGGGAGCTTGAGAGTGCTCGAAAGGTAGCTGAATATTATCAGGTCGAAAAGCACTTGGTTATTGAGACTAATTTAAATGATATGGGCGGCAGCGCATTGACTGACGTGAATATCAGTGTTCCAGAAGGCGATATTGCGCAACAGGAGATACCGGTGACGTATGTGCCGGCTCGCAATCTTATTTTTCTTAGCTATGCGTTAGGTTATGCGGAGGTAGTTGGCGCCGATCGTATCTATATTGGTGTCAATGCCTTGGATTATTCGGGCTATCCGGATTGTCGGCCAGAATTCATTGAACTTTTTCAGCAATTGGCGGATTATAGTACGAAGGCTGCCGTGCAGGATAAGCGCCGAATCGTCATGGAGACGCCGCTGTTGCACTTAGGAAAAAAAGACGTCGTGGAACTGGGCGTGAAGTTGAATGCTCCGCTGCAATTTACTACGAGTTGCTATAATGGCGGTGCAGTGGCTTGTGGCGTCTGCGATAGCTGTTTATTGCGTTTAAAAGGATTTACCGAGGCGGGAATGAAAGATCCGATTCCGTACCAAGAAAAGTAGGAGTGAACCGTAGTGAAAGATGTACAAAATATAGCGGATGAGCGGGGTATTGCGATTCAAAATGTTGGGATTAGCAATGTTCATTTACCGTTTTTGATTAAAACAAAGAGCCGATCTTTTCAATCCGTACTGGCCAATATAAAACTCACCGTTGAATTGCCGGGAGCTTATAAGGGAACGCATATGAGCCGTTTTGTGGAAATTCTCAGCGAATGGAGCCAAAAGCCGGTTTCGAGCCGCGAAATGGCCACCATCTTGCAAGAGACTGTACAGCGACTCGATGCGCCAAGTGCGCAACTTGATATCGAGTTTAAATATTTTATTGAAAAAGAAGCGCCGGTTAGTAAATTGAAAAGCATGTTGGATGTAGATTGTCTTTTTTCGGCTCGATTAGAAGAAGATCATGCGGTCGAATTTACGCTAGGCGTTTCGGTTCCGTTTACGTCCCTTTGCCCGTGCAGTAAAGAGATTTCCGCTTACGGAGCGCATAATCAGCGAGGGATAATGCGTGTACAGGTCAAGCATGAGGCAGGGCATTTTATTTGGCTGGAAGATTTGGTTTCCCTTCTGGAAGCTCAAGCCAGTTGTCCTATTTTTCCACTCTTGAAGAGAGAAGATGAAAAATATGTTACGGAGCAAGCGTATGAAAATCCGAAATTTGTTGAGGACATTCTGCGGGATTTAGTATTGGCATTGCGCCAAGAACCTGGAATTGCGTGGTTTGCGGTGGAGTGTGAGAATTATGAATCAATCCATAATCATAGCGCGTATGCCAGACATGTCGAAAGGGTTCAAAAGTAATCGAGGGGTAACGGAGAGCTTGGCCATAGACGCTAAGCTCTTTTTGGCGTCATTTCTAAAGCGGGCCATTTGCCAGAATGTTTTAGGCATGATACCATATATATCCGAGGTGTAAATAAATGAGACGATTAATTATAAATGCCGATGATTTTGGCTTGCACGAAAAAGTCAACCAAGCGATTCGCATTGGGCATCAAAAAGGGATTATTACCAGTACAACAATCATGGCGGGCGCGCCCGCCTTTGATGATGCGGTTCTAGTGGCTAAAGAGTTACCGCAGCTTGGCGTTGGCGTTCATTTGACGTTAGTTGGAGAACAGCCGGTAGCGGCGGCTGAAAGCGTGCGTAGCCTACTGGATGAAACCGGCTCTTTTCCCCGCCAGTATCCTCAGTTCTTGCAACGATATCTGCAGGGGCGGATTTCACGGGCTGAAATAATGCTGGAATTGGCGGCGCAAATTGAAAAGGTAGCTGGAAGCGGCATTTGCATTACGCACTTGGATAGTCATCAGCATTTGCATGTTTTTCCCGGCATTTTGGAGATTGTTTTGAATCTGGCCGAACGCTATGCGATTCCGGCGCTACGAATTCCGGCCGAACCTTACTTTTTTAGCGGCGGCTACCCATATACGCTTGGCCGTTGGGGGGGGCGCTGTGCGCTGACTTTCTTGGCGGAGCGCGCTCGACGTTTGGCAACACAGCGCGGTTTGCGGACGACTGATTCGTTTTTTGGCATGCTGGCTGGCGGAAACATGACAGAAACGTCATTGCAGCGAATTATTAGTGCTCTGCCGTCAGGGTGCAGCGAAATCATGATGCATCCTGGCTGTGACAATAAAATATTGCAAGCTGCGTTTGGCTGGCCGTATAGCTGGGAAAGTGAGCTGGCGGCCGTATGTAGCTCAGATATTCGCTCTTTAATAGAGAAGGAGCAGATCTGCTTGCAGAGTTTTTAAACGGGAAAAGAGGAGGAACGTTTTGTGAAGGTATTAGTGACGGGCGGAGCCGGATTCATTGGTTCACATATTGTAGAACGATTGTTGAGGGAAAAGTGTGAGATTGTTGTTGTTGATGATTTGAGTACCGGATCGCGTGATAATCTGCCGGAAGAAGTGAAGTTGGTTGAAATGGATATCCGCGATGCGGCGTTGCGTGGCGTGGTTGCGAACGGTAAGTTTGATGCGCTGATTCATCTGGCAGCACAGACGAAAGTTCCCCTATCGTTGCAGTACCCGGATGAAGATTGCAGCGTCAATGTTATGGGATTGGTCAATGTATTGGAAGCCTGCCGTTTAGGCGGTGTCCGGCGCGTTCTCTTCCCGTCGACGGCAGCCGTTTACGGCGATGTCGGAGAATTGCCCGTATTGGAAACGGCCAGGACCGAACCCGCCTCCTTTTATGGCCTAAGCAAATTAGTTGGCGAGCGCTATCTGGCGTTATATCATCAATGCTATGGCATGGAGACCATCATCTTTCGTTACGCAAATGTATATGGTGAACGGCAGGGCGACAGCGGGGAAGGCGGCGTTGTAAGCATCTTTTCACGTAAGTTAGCCGAGAACGAAGCGCTTAAAATATTTGGCGACGGTAGCCAAACGCGCGATTTCATTTATGTTGGCGATGTTGCTGAAGCAAACTGGCTGGGATTGAATACTGCAGTCGGACACGGCATCTATAATATAAGCACACAAAGCGAAGTCAGCGTGAATGAGTTGCTTGCGCAAATGGAGAGCGTCTCCGGTGTTGCAGCAACACGAGAATATTGTGCGATTCGTGAAGGAGATATTTATCGTTCCTGTCTTTCACATGCGGCTGCCAAAGATGCGTTGTCTTGGCAACCAAAAACAACATTGGCTGAAGGGCTGGCCAAAACATATGCCGCGTTGGCGGGAAAAGGATAATGGAGGGCTTACAGCGTGATCAGGTTTGATAAAGGAATGTTATTGGTCATCTTGTTGTCGGTGGTTATCAATTTTTTCAACTTAGGCGCAATACCCTTGTTGGATCCGGATGAACCTGTTTATGCGGAGACGCCAAAGGAAATGTTCCAATACAATGAATTTATGTCGCCTCGTATCTATGGCGAATACTGGTACGATAAGCCGCCGCTTTATTATTGGTTGGTAGCCGGATCGTATAAATTATTTGGCGTTAACGAATTTGCGGCGCGCTTTCCTTCCGCATTGTTGGCTGTTGTTTCTGCAGCAGCGGTCTATGTTTTTACCAGGCGCTGGCTTGGTGATCGTGCGGCGATTTTTTCCGGATTGGTATTGGCGACCAGCATTGAATATTTCTATTTGGCCAAAGCGGCAGTAACCGATATTACGTTAGTCAGCTGTTTAACGTTTGCGCTGCTTTGCTTTTGGGATAAACGTTATTATTGGGCCTATTTTTTTGCTGGGTTGGCGACGTTGGCGAAGGGGCCGATTGGTTTGCTGTTCCCAGGCGGAATTTTGGCTTGTTATTTGTTATTGTCACGTGAATTTGGCTTGCTTTTACGCATGAAATTGGGTAGCGGCATGCTGGTGTATTCCATTGTCGCGCTGCCCTGGTATTGGTTTATGTATAAAATGCATGGCAATGCATTTATTGACACTTTTATCGGATTTCATAATGTCACGCGATTCACTTCGCCGGAACATCCGGAAGGGGTGCTGTGGTATTATTATATTCCGGTATTAGTGCTTGGTTTTTTTCCGTGGATTGCATTGCTGCCGCAGGCTTTATGGCGGGCAATTGACACACGGGGTGAAAAAGGGCAATTGATGCTCTTCTTGACGATCTGGGCAAGCTTTATCTTTTTGTTTTTTTCCGTCTCGCAGACGAAGCTGGTTTCTTATATCTTGCCGATGTATCCGCCATTAGCAATTTTGGTGGGCTGGTATATTGCACAGTTAAGCGAACAGTATCCGAAACCGCGCCCCTATTGTTGGGCTATCGGTTTGACCGTCATGAGCGTTTTATTGGGGGGCGGCATGCTTTTTGGCTTAAAAGAGATGCCGCAGCTTGCACACGGCGTTTATATGCAACTCAGCGTATTGGTTGCGATGATGGCAGCAGTCTGGTGGTTTGTCTGGCGAAAGGACTACGCGTGGGCTGTTGGGGTAAAAGTAACTGCGATGACTGCTTTTGCGATCATTTTGGTTGGCGTGATGTTCCCTATCGCTGCGCCGTTGTTTACAAGTAAAGACATTGCAACAGAACTGACGCGGCAATACGATGGAAAAAGTTCACTTTACGTCATTAAATTTCTCCGTCCCGGCGTCAGTTTTTACAGCGGTCTGTATGGCTCTGAAATCAAGACGGAGTCTGAGTTGCAGGAGGCGCTCGGCAAAGAGGGGAAAGCCTACTATCTGATACGCAAGTCAGAGTATTCTCATTTGCCGGATGCCTTGCGTATTCAAACCAAAGTCTTAGCGGATGTCGATGACAAAATTCTATTGGAAAAAAGCCGCTAATAGGGAGGCGCTATGTCGAATCGAGCGATAATGTTTCTGTTATTTGCGGGAACATTGCTGTTTAATATGGCCTGCAACGATATATTGCCGGTGACGGATCCGGTAGAATCAAATTATGCGTTGACGGCGAAGGAAATGTTGCTGACGGGAAATTGGCTGTCGCCGCAAATTTATGGGCAGGTTTGGTTTGATAAGCCGATTATGATTTATTGGCTTATCGCAGCTTCCTTTAAAGTTTTCGGTCTTACCGAGTTTGCCGCTCGTTTGCCTGCCGCCTTATCGAGTGCAGCTACGGTCATGCTGGCCTATTGGTTTAGTTTGAAACTGTATCGGCATCGCCAAGGGGCACTGTATGCGGCGCTTGTACTGGCAACTGCGTTACAGTTTTGGATTGTTGCCAGAGGCATAATAACAGATGCGGTTCTAATGCTCTTTGCCAGTTTGACGTTAGCTGCCTTTTATCAATGGTGGAGTGAACGAGAACAGTATTGGCTTGATCTCGCATTTGTCGCATCGGGGTTGTCTGTCCTGACGAAAGGGCCGGTCGGTCTGGTTCTGCCCGGTTTAATCATTCTGTTGTTTTCACTGCAAAGCAAGCAGTGGGGTTGGCTGAGGCCGTGGGCGTTATTGCGGGGAGTCGCTTGTTTCACGTTCGTTGTGACGCCCTGGTATTTGGCGATGTATTCGTTGCATGGTGACGCGTTCGTGCAAACTTTTCTTGGGTTGCACAATTATGTTCGTGCCACGGTATCAGAACATCCGCAGGACAATGTCTGGTACTATTATTTGCTGCTCATGCCGATTGCGTTGTTGCCCTGGAGCGGCATTTTTCTGCGTTGCTTGATGCGAATCCGTCATACGCGGGCCAGTAATGGACTTTTTCTCTGGCTTTGGCTTGGGGTAATCATCTTTTTTTACTCGTTAATGGCGACCAAGTACGCGACATATGCTTTCCCGGCTTTGTTTCCGGCGGCGATTTTGATTGGCCAGCGCATCGAAGAGATGGCGCAGGCATGGTCTGGACGGCGCGAATGGCTTTGGCTTACTATACCGCTCGGGCTTCAAGCGATAACGTTTGCTGTCGCGGCCGGAAGAATCGAAGTGCAGCAGCCTGCGCTGCTTTATTCGGTCCTCGCGCTTTGCCTGATGCTCAGTGTCTGGCAGCAGGCAAGAGGAAAGCGAACGATGTTCGTTCCGGTGGCGGTTATATCGAATACGGCAATGGTCTTAGTCACGCTATTTTGCCTGATTGCGCCGCTCGTTCAAAGCCGTTCGGCGAAAGACATTGCGCCATATTTCCCGGCAGAAACAGAACGGGCGCTAATCGCCTGCTATGGCGATTACCCGACCTCCGCTGTTTTTTATGGCAATCAAAAAATAGTCCGCCTAGCAGAAGCGAAAAATCCTGAACGGGATATCTGGGCAGGGAAATACACGATGCCGACCCAGAGTGCGGCGGCATTCTTGGCAAGCGATCGACCGCAATACATTATCGTTCGAACGAAAAATATTTCGGACTTTGACCACGTGTCATATCGTGATATGTTTAAAGAAATTGCGAAGACGAAAGATATGCGACTTTTTTATCGACAGCCATAAGGCAATAAATCAGGACCACCCGTCTAACGGGTGGTTTGCTTTAGCCTTATAAGGGCATAATACTGGCTGAGTCTCAAGACTCGCTGAATAGTTCGCCAACCGCATAGCCTTTTCAGTCTACCCCTAAAGGGGTCTTATTTCGACTTTTTTGCTGGCTCACCCGTGAACGGGTCAACTAGCTCTTTCAAAGTAAGTTGCTCGGCGATCACATCGTCTTTTAACTGATTTTTGATATACTCTTCAATTGCTTTTTTATTTCGACCTACTGTATCTACATAGTATCCTTTACACCAAAACTGTCGATTGCCATATCGATATTTCAAGTTCGCATGCCTATCAAATATCATTAATGAACTCTTTCCTTTTAGATACCCCACAAAACTTGACACGCTTATTTTCGGCGGTATGCTTACCAACATGTGAACGTGATCCGGGCAAGCACTTGCTTCTATAATTTCAACACCTTTATGTTCGCATAGCTTTCTCAGTATAACTCCGATATCACTTTTTATTTTCCCATATATGATTTGTCTTCTGTATTTCGGTGCGAAAACTATATGGTATTTGCATTTCCATTTTGTGTGTGCTAAACTGCTGTTATCCATTTTGGATACTCCTCCTTTGTTAGTTTATGCGGTCGGCAAACCTGCATTTATTCTAGCAAAGGAGGCTTTTCTTTTCTACTTATAGCTATAAGCTTTCCGGAACCACACGCCTAG